>JAPPDN010000354.1 GCA_028824575.1 Candidatus Poribacteria bacterium
CGGTACAGTTGCGATCTCGGCGTTTTTGTAGAATGTGAGGGCAATTTTGTCCGTCGGACGCGCCCACATCTTGACGCTTGGGGACTGAAGATCGGCGATAGTGCGGATGGGTTGATTGCTGAATAGATAATAGTATCCGATGTCCCCCATACCGAGCAGGATATACCCGGCATCCATAAAAGCCTTGTCAAGATCTTCCCGGAGGTAGTCCCGAACGTAATCAAGCTCCTCGTAGGTTTTGAACAGCCGAGGCAGTTGAAAAATTAAGACCTCTTCCTGTATCTCACCGAGTCCAGTGGCAGTCATAGCACCCGCGTGAAGCAGCCCGGCTCGCATCTTGCGGATGACATCAAGTTCGTCTCCTTGGACACCGTTTGGATAGATGCGGAGTTGGAGTTCACCACCCGTTTTGGAGCGAATTTCTTTTCCCATCGCCTCAAAATTATTCATCCATGTTGAACCTTTCGGTGCGAGCGTCGCGAACTTAACGGATTCCGCTGCAAGATGCGTGATTGGTAAACATAACATTCCTAAAATCAATAGAAACACGCATGCGAATTTAGCAGTATTTGCTTTATAAATGGACTTCATTTTTATCATCATTCAGAGTCTCCTTCCTCTATGTCTGGATCAAACAACATATCAGCCTGATCAAGCCAGCGTTTGGCGCGCGATTTTGCGAGCGATGTGGCAGCCTCTTCCCCGGGATAAATATCTTGCGGGGCATCAATGACTTCTTGTAATGCTTGCTTGTAGAGTCTCACGTCCTGTTTAGGATAGGCATAGTATCGTGCGAGATAGAATTTGCTCATCAGGAACTTGCCGTCATTAAGTTTATCGACATGCTCAATGTGTTCCTTCGCTTTCTCTGGGTCACCGCCGATTGATGGTGATCGGTCACCGTAATAGACAGCATAGAAAAGATGTGCACTGCCGAAGTAGAAGGTTTCGTCCAATTCAAGCACACGGCGCATCATTAACTCGACGCGAACGAGGTCAATAACTTGCATCGGGTCATCTTTCTGGAGGCTGATACCACGTCCCATAGCGTAAGCAGCCCAAAAGAGCGGTTCAACCTGTTTTTTCTTCAGTTTCTGGAGTGCCTTTTCAAATACAGGGATCTCAACAGTTCTGGGTTGCTCAAAGGTTTTATCGGATTTCGAGAGTGCCTTAAAAGCGTATTCTTCAGCGCGGACATAGTGTGCAATTGCTTGTGAACGCATTTCAGCTGCTGTTTCGGAATCCCCAGCGATTTCTGCCTCTTCCATCTTATCTTCCAGAAAACCGCTGTAAGATGAATGGGCGCGTGCGGTCTTGACAATGAGTCCGGTATTTCCAGTCTTAGCCAAACGCTCGAGGGTTCCGAGATTTTTGGCGAGAGTGGATTCTACGACAACTAAATTGCCCTCTTTTTGAATCCTGGATAGCTTGGCAAGACCACAGCCACCTAAGAATATGGGTAAGAGCAGCAACAACAACGTTTGGATTCTAAAATATTTATGTATCATGATGAATATCCCTTATAGTTGAGTTGTGAGTGGCATTTATCCACAACTTTTGGTTTAATGGTAAAGAAAAAGTGGAATGTTCCATTATAAAATTCCTCCTCCACAGTTTTGCCTGCGCGCTTGTAGAGCAAAACCTGAAAATTGACATTAGACAGCGCGCTCATAGAAACCTTATCGTGATACATTACACAATAATTTTTTCGGCTTGCGCGTTACGCTGAGAAGGGCAGTTGTACAACTGTAGCATCAACTTGCCCATTTGATGTCTCAATCTGAACGCGACTGCCTGCTTCCGTAACCGCGATCCGAACGTATCCCAAGGCGACCTGTTTTCCGAGTGTTGGCGCGAAAGTCGTACTCGTAATCCAACCGACCTCTTTTTCACCGTTGAAAACCCGCGCACCTGGGCGAAGTTCGCAGCCATCTTCGGATGTTGGGCTGTCGTCGATTTCAATACCACGCAGCAGGCGATTCGGGTGTCCCCGATATTTCATCCGTGCGACAATTTCTTGTCCTATATAACATCCCTTCTCAAAGTCGATAGCGTGTTCTAATTCCGCTTCGAGAGGGATAACGGCATCGGTTAATTCTGTTCCATATCTGGGGATACCCGCTTCAATCCGCAGTGACTCAAGCGCATTCCAGCCGATAGGTTGCACGTTAAATTGCGATCCTTCAGTCATCAACGCTTCCCAGAGTGATGCCAACGCCTCGGCAGCGGTATAAAGCATGTAGCCGACTTCACCAGTAGTATCTGTCCTCACGCAGACGATTGGGTGTTCAAAACGTTCATCTACTTCACGAACACAGTTGTGGCGTTCTTGCAAAGCAGCGACATCGCTCACGCCCAGTACAGATTGCACAAGTTCGGACGATTTAGGACCGTGGACAGCAATCGCGCCAGTTTCAGCGGTTAAATCAGAGAGTTCAACATCATCAGCGATGATGTACTTGTCTAATTCACCGAAGAGATTTTCTGCGGTTTCAGGGGCAGCGTCAATAATGATTGCGTCTTCAAGGACATAGATATTTAAATCGGCGATGATTTTGCCGCGATGGGTTAAGAGTGTGGCGTATGTGCCTTGTCCTGCTGAAAGCCCTTCAATATCATTGGAGATGATGCGGTGTAGAAATTTAGCGCGATCATCACCAGTTAATTGATGCCTGCTTCGGTAAGATAGATCAACAATACCGACACTATTTCGTACGGCGTGATGTTCGGAAACAGCATTGGTGAATTGGGCAGCAATATTCCAACTCTGATGCTTTTCGGCAAAAGTCGCACCGAGCTGTTCATGAATGTAATGAAGCGATGTTGTTTTCATAGTTCTCAGTTTGCCTCGCAGTGAGAGTACGGTTTTTCTGCGAAAAATCTTTCAGTTTTAACAGTTTTCAGTTTTCAGTACGATTTTTCTGCGAAAAATCTTTCAGTTTTCAGAAAGAGACTTTGTGATTATCAAAACCTCTTTTACAGGTCATCAGTTTTCGGTTAAAGAGGGGGACGGTTTAATCAGATACCTCTTTAACTGACAACTGACAACTGATAACTGAAAACTATTCTTACTGATAACCGATAACTGACGATTATTCTCCTAAAAGATACGGTCCAAGCGTAAAATGACCCCCGGATTTCTTAACGAAAAAGACGAATCGAGCGGTTCTGCAACTTCAATAGCGACGCTCCACGGTGCCATGGTGCCAAACGGGTCTATGAAAACGGAACATCCAACACCAATTGCGGTTTTAATCCGTTCGGTGAAAGTCTCAAAATTGGAAAAGGGTGCGTCATTGTGCCACCAAATGCTGCCTGCATCCAAGAAGCAGCTGAGTGTCCATCCAAGTGTGACATCAGGATCTCTACGGATTGTCTCTTTGATGAATCTATACTCAAGATTCAGCAGAAGGCGATTATCTCCAGCATACCTGTTGAAATTATAACCACGCACGGTAGAACCTCCTCCAAGGTGAAGGAGGCGTTGCCTGGGCAAGGGGGCATCGGAAAAATCACCCGCAATCCGAACGTTTAGGTTATGTGGACCGCTCAGCGGTGTGTAGCGTGCTATTTCAAATCGGTAGAAATTGAAGTCGTAATCACCGCCAAAACGTTGCCCCGTCATTTCGACAGCGAACTGTGCACGCCACCCGCGCTGAGTTCGCTCATTTGCAAAAAACAGCGTGTGAAAATCTCGTGTGACTGCTGATCTATGGTCCCGGGTATCAAATGCAAAAACGAGCGCGAGGTTTCTCAATTGTCCACGATCAATTCGAGAATTACCACGCTTGATTTGGTTCCGGTTTAAGTAACTCCAATCCGTTGATTTGGAGAGGTTATCGTGTTTTTCTCCTGTGAATTCCAGTCTAAGGAAACTCCATTCAGTGGGCGCGTAGATTATCCATCCTTGGGTTCCCCAACGTTCATAATAATCCTGAAAGGCGAAACCGTAATAGGCGGCACCCAAGGTAGCATCACCCTGATTTAAGTAGGTATTAGAACTGACATCAGTGAGTTTATAGAAACTCGCGCCAAATTTAAGGGGTTGTCTCTTGAAGAACCCTTTTTCGATACCGGCATGATAGTTCCATATTTTGCTTGAAAATCCATAACTGATTGACCCGAAGACCTGCTCTTTGCCTGTCAGGCGAGTTGCGAGTGTTCCACCGGCTCCGAGCATCAACCCGTGAACACGATTGAATTGAAGAATTGGAAAGCCTCCGGGTTGAGCGAAGGGTTGTTCTTCAATCTCAATAATCATGATGTTTTTTCCACCCTCACGTTGGACACGCCAATCTCGGACAGATTTAAAGTGCTCACTGTTTTCACGGAGTTCCTTGACCATGCGGTTAATCTTTGACCGGGCAAGGGTATGGCGATAAATATCGGGTGTTTGTGCACTTTGTTTTTCACCAATGTCTTCAGTCTTTAGGTTAAGAGCCGACAGCAGTTCTGCCCGCGAGATACGAGTGTTCCCGGTGAAACGAATTTCATGTAACGTGCCTTCGTTAATCGTAAATTCAAGGGCATCGTTAGTTAATTGATGCCTAACGGTGGCGAATTCATATCCACGGTTTGAATAGAAATCGGCAATTAGCTGCTGTTTGCGTCTCGCGGCTTCGACAGCAACGTAGCCGGGTTTCAACTGAAACCATTCCTGGATGAAATGTGTAGGAAAACTTCTATTTCCGTCAATTTTAACCAATCGGACAAGTCCTACGGGGACTTCTGTAACTTGGATATGCAGACTGACAGCTGGAAAAACCCCGGGCTCTCCAGGGGCAAGATGCGCTTGTTTTGTCTCCAAACGTGCGTCCTGAAACCAGTCGTGATCTCGCAATTCCGCTATTAGCCATGAAAGCTGCGAACCTGTGATAGTATCCTCAGGCTGAATAGGAAGATGATGCTGGATAATCGTAGTTGGAATTGAAGTATTACCTTCAATTTCGATTGCTGTAACCCGAAATTTCTCCTCGGCTGCAAAGGTTTCTAAGGCAGTCGGTGGTGCCTTTACAAAGTCCAATACACCCATCGCTGGTGCAGAGCGTTCAGAAAGTATACCCATATACTGATGCGGTGCGTGGGGCCACCACGGATATTCACCATCATAAGTTGGTAGCCAATAACTATACTCTCTCTGTGTGGTAGGCACAAGGTCTTCTGTATTGCCGGTACTGCTGTATGCTTTACGGTGGATGTTAAAAAACCATCTGTTCTCAAAGGCAGGTTTGTTTTCCAAGTCTGATTTAGAAGGTTTTTCCAATATTTCACGCGGGATCGCAACTTCAATGCTCCAAAAGGTGGTGTTAATTTGGGTAGCGACCTTTGCCTCTGAATTCCATTTGCTATCGGCATCAAACGCTGTCTGCAGAGTCTTCCGATCCAAAGTGAGTTGGACATCGTGGGGTGCAAATTGGAAATTAGGTGTGCTTGGGACGTTAACTTTCTGATCAAAGAACGCGCCAATCGGGTTGATAACAAAGTGGTAGTAAATGTCGGTTTGGAGGTTGGGATCAATCAAGATTTCAATACATTCGTCTTCCCAAAAAGGCGAATCAAGCTGTGTCTGTGAGAAATGCGGGCGCGGTCATTCAGCGCCGAACGC
>JAPPDN010000154.1 GCA_028824575.1 Candidatus Poribacteria bacterium
ACTGCTCATAAAGCGTGTTTGCGGCTTCTGGGCGCGCGGCATTAATAAAACTTGGTCGTCGTCCTTTACGGCAATCACCGTAGAGCGTGAATTGCGAGACAACGAGGGCACCCCCACCTGTTTCGAGAAGTGAAAGATTCATTTTGCCGTCTTCATCCTCGAAGATACGCAGGTTAGCGACTTTATTGGCAATATATTCCAGTTCTGTTTTGGTATCGTCGTGCGCAACGCCGAGGAAGACAAGTACACCTGCCCCAATTTCGGAAACGAGTTCACCATCTACCCTAACACTGGCAGATTTAACACGCTGAACGACTGCTCTCATCGGTAGTTCCTCCAATCGCTCACGCTAAAACAGCAAATTCTCGCCATCAAGTGCCTGTGCCTTCTCGCCGCCGAAAGTCAAGTTAAACTGGAATCCGGGTTGACTGTTAAATCCGAGTTGGAACGCGAGGGTATTCGAGATCTCATAACGGAAAGCAAATCCCATAAAATTCGTTACGTTTATACCCGCATACGGAAGTTCGCGCGAAAAATCAGCCACCAACCACATGTTATCTGCAATGGCAACTTCGCCACCGACCTGCCAATTAAGTGTAAAGAAATCAGTCGTTTTCAATAACTTTGACGTTAAAAAGACACCAACACCGGCATGGAGTTTAAAGAGACTCCCGAATCTTTGGGTGCCTACGATATAGGTATTGATTCCGAAAAACGGAAACCCATCGGCAGGGCTATAATCAAGGAATTCGTTGTCCGTGTTGAGCCGATCATCGGCGGTGTAACCGAACTGTGCATCACCACCGACGGAGATACTTGGGAAATTATCGTTCCGATCGGGTTTGATATTATACTTGAGTCCGATGACACCGTCAAATAGCGGTTGATCGTAGACGCGGCGATCCGTGGTTGGATCGACATCGGTCTCTTCGGCAACATTATAGAAATCGTGAACGACTTTCCGTACACCACCCGTTGAAAACGTACCGCCCAACACCAAATCAAGTTCGTCGCTCAAACCGTAATTGAATCTGACTGGCACGAGGAAGGTCTCGACTTGGAGCGATACGCGATGCAGTTCCTCAAATCCACCGATATTCACTTTTTGGCGTTGATCCGGTAGTAGATCAACTTTTGAGTATTGAAGTAGCCCAAACGTAGTGCTGGAGCCGCCTTTGCCGACCGGCTCCGCGGTCTGAATCGTACTGAGATGTGGAATGGCTGGCAATTGTGCTGAGAGCGGCGATGCCATGCCAATAAGAAGGAGTCCACAGATCGTATATATGAGGGTTTGTGTGTTGGGGTGTCTCTTTTTTTTCGTCTCACCTGTCCGCCGAAAATTCGCGCCAGAAAAGTTAGGGTGCATAGATTTATCCTTTGGAATTATGTTGTTATTTAAGTCTTTTACTAAAGTTTTACGATTATTGCGATTGCGCTAACTGCTTTGCGCTTTCGTCTCGCTGTCCATCGGGTCCAGGTGTATTGTCAAAGGCAGTTATCCAGTACTTCCTGAATAGCAGGTCTTGTCCGACAAGAATTGGGTCTTCACCGGGGATCGTCCACGTGCGATCCTTTTTTCCGGGTGCCGGACGCAGGAGAAAATTTCCGGATGCATCTTCAGTGTAGAGTTGGTAACCATCAAGATCAGGTTCGAGATTCGGTGTCCATGAGATAACGGCATCGTATTTCGTGTTAAACAGTGAGCGCGGTCGATAAATCACACGAACGTTTTTCGGTGGCGCAGGCGGGACATTCGGCGTTGCTGCGTTGATTGTAGCAAATGCTTCTGCGCCAAATGTATCTACCGCAGCGACGCGATAGACTTTCCGAGTGCCATCTACCTCAAAATCGTGGTCGAAATAGTAGAGCCGGTCTCGTTTCGGTTCGGCAATTACTTTAAAACGTAGCGGGTTCCCGTCTTCATTGTCAAGCGCAGCATAGATGCGGAAGACAGAGAAATCATCAGATAGTTCATAACCTTCCCAAAAGAGCTTAACGGTGAGGTCGGTCGGATCACCGAGCGTTACAACAGGGACCGGCGGTGGGATGCTCGGTGTGGCTAATGCTGTTTTCCAAATACGACGCGGTTCTTCAGTCTCAATTGGCGGATGCGTTGGATCAGGTGTTTCTATCCCGTTGACATCAACATAAGTAATGCGATATTCATAAGCAAGGAGCTGGCCAGAGGCATCAAGCCGGTCATTTTCGAGATTTTGAGTGTCAATAAATTCATTTGCCGGTGCGTCAACGGAGCCGACTAAAGTAAACGCCGTATCCGTTCCACCTGTAGAGCGTCTATAGATCCGGTAAGCCTTGATACCTTCCTGTCCAATATCGTTCCATGTGACTCGCACCTGTTTATCACCGGCAAAGAGCGTAAGCCCATCCGGCGCACCAGAAGTGCGGAGGTTGTCTGGGTCAAGCGGATTCGCGAAATCCTCGCTACTCGTGCAGGCGTACAGGAGAACTAAAACAGAGAATATAAGAAAACTGAGCACACCAACCTTACGGTTGGATAACGTGTGGAATAGACGCATAATTTTTGCTCCTTGAAAAACAACGCAATTATAACCAGCGTTCTTCAAACCAACTGAAAACCTTATCTTGACAGAGGTTCCCATCCCTTACTGGGAAGGGAAAATCGGACAGAAACGAATAGTTAAAAGTAGTGTAGAAGTTTCAGACTTGCCCGCTGGTTTTGGAAATCGTAGTGCGGTAGTAATTGGAACGAGGCACGCGGAAACAGCAGACCCGTGTTTCCAAATCGGTAATTTGTGAAATCAATTTTCCGAGTGTGTAGATTTGTTCTCAGGGTTTGCGAGCGGTACCCAGAAAAGGCATCGCCTTCCGCAAGTTCAGACGATTCTGAAGGTGTGTCGAGTTGACTATAGACTGAGAAGAGGACGGCAAGACCTACACACCCGAGCCCGACACCGGACATAATGCTACCAGCATTTCGCCTGACGAGGAAAGCATCTTTGTGTGCCTGAATGTCCGCTTGGATTGCGGCGTTGAGATAGGCATCGTAACGCTCTTGAGCTGAGGCTTTGAGAAGCGTGCCACCGAGTTGGAAACTCATGCCAGAGGCAAAAAGTGCGATCGAAAGCACGCGCGACCGGCGCGCCGCATCCGCATGCTGACTCGTTAAGACGAATATGAGGAGGCAACTACACACAAATGCAATGTATTTTTGATTGAGATTATAGTGCTTCATGTCAAGTCTGTTCCTTTGTGAAATAAACCTGTTTCTATAAAGTTTACTCTATTTTTTCTCGAAAGTCAACGCTTTTTGCAATGACGAGCAAGACTTGTGCTAAGCGACTATGGTTAGAAAAAATAAACGCACAAGCAACTTTTGCGTCTAAACATATAAAAGCGGATTCACAAATTAGAGGCGTGAAGTCCGGATCGGTAGCCATCATCAAACAGTTTGCCCTTAACGCAAGAAGGAACATTTGGACAACAGAACACCGACTGCTGGCTACTTAATAACTGAATACCTCTAAGTTTGGAGCTGCTTGATTTGACATTCAGCAAAATCCATAGTAAAATTAAAGAGAACCTTTCGCAACAGAACCTGTCTTAAGTATCAAAAAGAGGTCTATAAAAAGTTCCCAAATACGAACGCTGCGAAGTGGGACATTTAAGAAACGCGCTTGGAAATGGAAAACACCGGAGGAAAAGCAAGTGAAAATTGCTAATAATCGGAGAAGCGTCATTGCAAAAATCGGAATAGGCTGCCTTGTATGTCTACTCCTCGGTTTTGGGATATTGCTCTATGCGCAAGAAAAAACAAAATCGGAGTTCATCGGCACAAAGCCTGAGATGAACGCCGCTAAAATGAAAGAGATGAAGGAAGCAAATACGGCTAAATTGCAGGCAATGGCTAAAGCGAAAGAACAAGCCGTGCCACAACGTAATAGAGCTTGGGGTCGCCAAAACCGTGGCGGAGTTGACTTCGGAGAGAACGCAGCGTTTTACAAAACCATCGTTGACCACAATCTCTTCCGTCCGCTGGGCTGGACACCGCCAAACAATGAACCTTCCTATAGTTTAATTGGCACGGCTGTTGATCCAAACGGTGCTATATCACAAGCGACGCTGCAGGAGAAAAGATCGAATCGTTACCACTTTGTTACAATAGGCACAAAAGTTGGCGATATGACAGTAAAAGACATCCAAGCCAAACAGGTAACCTTGGACAAAGCAGGAGAGACAATAAAACTCAAAACCGGTGGGTTCCAACCCCTCACGGCTACACGAGAACGCGGTGGCGACAGGGGTGAAAATCGTGGCGAAGGTGGGTCCGAAAGGGCGGACAATAATAACAGGGAGCAAAATCGAGGCAATCAGGCGGATGCCGAAAGGCGCAGGCAGATGGAACAGAGAGAGCGAGCTGCGCAGCAAAAAATGAGACAACAGATGATGGAGAAAATGAAGCATGCCTCAGCTGAGGAGCGGCGAGAAATGATGGAGAAATTCCGGAGAGAACGTGGTAGAAGAGGTCGCGGTCGCGATTGATAGTATTGCGATGACTTCAAGAGGCACATTTCAATTTATTTCAAGGCGCGGTTTCTAACCGCGCCTTTTTGTTCGATAGGGCTCATGCAAATTATAGTAAAGCCCATAATTATTGAAACACATCAAGGCGAAGCAATTCCCATCTTATTCCCCCCTGATCAGGGGGACTTTAATGGAAATACATAAGTCCTATTGAAATAACTATGCTGCTTCCTGAGCGTTCTCCGGCATGTTTTCAAGTCGAGACAGCCAGTAGCCAACATCAAACGACTCGTCACCGATAAGGAAACGCCACTGCTTGATCCGATTGACAATCTCAAGCCGAACATCGTTTCCATACCATCTGTGATTCCTGCCTAAGATGCCGTGGATCGGTGCTGTATCGATATCGTCTGTGTTCCAGAGTTGACACTGACGCACCGTCGGATTGAGGCGAAGTTTGAACATGTAGCGTGTCTGATCTGTGAGGTTCGGTTGCGCGCAGTGCCACATCCCGTGATGCACCACAAAGAGCGTTCCTGCTTCACAGGCAATCGGCAGTTGACTGAGGAAGTTTTGGTAACGCGCGATGTCTGTCTCGCAGACACGACGATAATGGCTCCCCGGTAAAATCATCGTCCCACCCATTTCACGTGGCGTATCGTGCGAGAAATAGAAAAATTGGATATCAAAATGCATCCGCAAGTCAATGATCGCATCGGCATGCCAAATCTGACCGACCTCGCTTTGCGGACGGACGATGTGAACGGCGTGGTGATCGTAGAGCGGATCCTCACCGACAAGGCTATGAACAATGCCCTGCACCTCTGGCATCCCGAAAACGCTGCCGACTGCAGACGCATCGTTCCAGACATCGTTTAAAACCGTGCCGCCGCCCCCACGGACACTCACACCGGCTTCCATCTCCGCATGTGCAGCTTTATTCAATTCATCAGGGATTAACTTATCAAAGCGGAGGTAACCGTCCGCAACGAAGTTCGCCATCTGTTCTGTAGTGAGCAAATACTTTTTGTCAATCATTGGATTTCCTCCAATTTCTCCAGGATATATTCAAACCTGAGATATGAAGTATGATATTCCAT
>JAPPDN010000401.1 GCA_028824575.1 Candidatus Poribacteria bacterium
CGGGAAGAGAGGTGTACGAAAAATCGGAGTTATCTGACAATTGAATGGCTCTGTGACAAAAAAGCAGGGAGTCATAAGAACTCCCTGCCTTAATCCTACATCTCATAAACAGATAGCTTATTTCAGAATGACCATTTTATCAAAGCAAGTCTTCAATTGCTTCACTTTTACCTCCAAATGAAGTTATACCAAGCCACCCCGTTTTCTTAAGAACCACTCGAACCCAAGTAGAGCGATAACGGCACCAAAGATGAGCGGAATATTCCAGATGTCAACATCCGTAATTTTTGAGGTTGCGCTTTCGACGAGTGGAATCTGGTTCACGAGTTGGGATGCCTCCTCCATGGCATAGTACTTTCCACCACTCCCTTCGGCAAGCGTTTTGAGGAGCGCAATGTTGAGTTCAGCATTACTAAATTCGGCATAAGACGCTTTTACCTCAAAAAGGGTCTGTTGTTCACCGAGGTTTTCACCAGCAAGGGTGCCGGTAGCGGTGACGGTATATTCACCGTATTGATTCGGAATAAAGCGTGCCGTGTAAAGTCCGTCTTTACCGAGTACCTGCTCAAGTTTTAATTCTTTGCGCTTGCCTGCTTCGTCGACGACTATAGCTCGGATTTTTGCGTTGTTTGTCAATTGGAATTGCTCGTCTGTGGCGGTAACCTCAATTATAACAGGTTCTTTCAATGTGTAGGCTGTTTTTGCAATATCAAGTTTAATGTGTTCTTTCGGTGCGGTTGTCAACCATCTGGCGGTCTGTCGCCAGAAGCGTTCATGGCTATCATCTTCAGGGGAGTCTTTGAGCATTTGCCATCGCCATGAAGTATGTGGCGTAAAAACCATCACGCGTCCAGCGTTGTAATTATGGGTTGCGATGAGAATTCGATTTCCAAATTCATTCCGGTCGGTTGGATGTTCCGCCAAAACGAGTGCCCCTGCCTTGGCACGTTTGACTTTACTATAGCCTACAAGCGGTTTGAGATTCGCCCAACGTTCCATATTTTCGGTAGGAGTATCCGCCAACGCCATCAAATTTTCGACTTTCCCGTCTGGTGTCAGTTTCAATTTATATCCTTTGTTTTCGGCAGAGAACCGTGAACCTGTGGTTAATCTGGTCCGTCGTCTCGGCGTTGTTGGTGATGGCGGGGATCCGAGTTCTATTTCTACGGGGATGCACTGTGCGATAGGTGTATTGATATAGGATCCAGCGAGTTCGTGGTTTCCCAAAGAGCCTGAACCGCCTAACATTAGCAATCCACCGCCGCGGGTACGTACAAACTCAAGTGTATTTTCAAGTTGCGCGGGTGTAAATTGGGACGCATCCACGTTGCCTAAGATGATAGCATCAAAGTCGAAAAGCGTCTCTTTATCATCTGGATAAAAATCAAAATCGTGAGATGTATTCGTGCGAGTACCGAGATAATGTCTGCCATTACTGAAACTCGTCAAAATCCGATCGGTTAATTGAATGTTCGGATCCTTTTTCAGCGTCCGTTTTATAAAGCCGAATTCGGTCCGCGGCTTACCGTCGACAAACAGGATTTTCACACGTTTGGTCGGGGCAACCTTTAGTAAAAACGTTTTTGTGTTGTTCTGTGGTACCGCTTCCGTTTCTCCCAAGGCTGCATGCACCTCAAATTTTTGGGTTCCGGGTTGGCGCGGTGTAAACTTAAGCCCCACGCGTTTTGTTTTTTCGTCCGAAGCAGCGTCCGTTCCACCGATTTGCGGTATCCAAGAGGGCCCTTCGTCTAAGTCAACGGATTCTGTTTTCAGTATTCGTCCCTCGCTTGTCAATTGGAGATTAACCTTTTTGCCGCTAAATCCCTTCCGTTTTATGGTAGCCCATATTTCGACAGGAAAATCTTCTTCTGCGGTGCGGGGCACATCCAATTTGACGATCTCAAGGTCTGGATTGCCTTCTTCAGAACCGACACCGACGGTGTGGATAGGCAGTTTCCGTTCCCGGATTTGCATCGCAAATTTTGCGATGTCAGTGCCGCTTCTATCTACACCATCGGTTAAAAGGACAGCACCAGAGAGCGGGATGCCTTGTAGGTCATCAAGTGCTTCGTTTAATGCCTGAGGGATGTCTGTGCTTTCGCCCGCCGCGCTCGTCAATGCCTCGTCAGGAATACGTTTTGCTGTAGTGTCAAATGCAAAAAGGCGTACTTTGAATTTAGCATTCAGTTTTTCAAGGAGTCCTTCATTCTCGGCAAAGAGCAGATCGTTGACCCGATGCAGGCGTGGTGCTGAATCGGTAGCGTCGGTAATCTGCATACTCTTGGAACGATCAACCATTACCAATAGGTAGGAATCATCAGGGTTTGACTGGTAAATTGTTAGAAACGGTTTGAGTAGACAAAAGGCGATCAGACAGAGCACGATGGCGCGAAGAAAGATAAGAAACCCGCGAAACCCGCGTCTGATACGTCCTTGTGTACTCCGGTATGCCCAGATAGTAGCGGCAACAAGCGCGATAAGTAGAACGGCAATTAGAAGCCCTGGTAGCGGTACCCCAAACGAGAAATCTCCCTCTCGAAAAACGTCAATGGGGTACTTCATTATTTGTTCAAACATTTTTTAATTTATGGCCTCCTGGGCTGCGCTCCTGGTGCAAGCCTATAGAGGCTTGCGGGACAATGTTCCGCGCAGGTTTCCTGTTAATTCCGCACATTCTTTTTAAAATCGCGCAGGCTTTTTAACACTCCAAGACGGACACAACACCCTTTTACCGAGTGAGGCCGCCGATGGTTAATGATTAATCCCTCGATTGTTACTAACTATTCTGAAGTCTTTACACAGGGATCTTGATACACTGACTTGTGCCTGCGGATTCGTGCAATGCATCGATGGTTCGCATATTTCCGAGCGCGTCTGATATCGGTAATCGGGTCGGCATGCCGCTTTCTACTGCTTGGCAGAGATCCAAGATTTCAGCGGCGTAAGGATTCACGCCATTAACGCTAAAAGTTTCACCGTTCACAATGAAATGTGCCTCACCTTCCGAATTGCCCCATGCGCTCTGAACAAAAAGCGTGCCGTCCGTGCCAGCGACTTCATAAGATTCACGCCACGTCCAACCGAAACTGCAGTCCAATTGCCCGGTAATACCATCACCAAAATCTAAGGTTCCGATCAGTGTTTCCCAGACGTTGTTAATTGGTTCAAATTTACCTGTTGCCCAGGCGGACTGCGGTTCTCGTCCGACGAGATAACGGATGATGTTAATACAATAACATCCTAAATCCATAACAGCACCGCCACCGAGATCACCTCTCAATCGCCAATTCTGTCGATCCGTGAGTCCTGTCGAAAAAGTGGAGCGCGCGTAGCGTACTTCCCCAATCGCGCCTTCCTCAACCTTCTGTTTCACGGCAAGCGTCAACGGATGATGCCGGTACATGAACGCTTCCATCAGTAAGATATTGGCGTTTTCTGTAACTTGAATCATCTGCTCCAACTGCGTGGTGTTAACGGCAATTGGTTTTTCAACAAGAATACCTTTGACATTACACCGCACCGCCTCAAGCACATTTTTGAGATGGCTTGAGGGCCATGTGGCGATTACCAGAACGTCTGGTTGTTGTTTCTCCAACATCTGTCGGAGGTCGTTGTAAGTGTTCTGAACGTTATATTCAGTAGCAAAACGCTCAAGCGATTCAAACTTCTCATCGCACGCGCCTACAATTTCAATTTCCGGCAAATTTCGCCACGCGTTGCCGTGTGCGTGAGATATACCACCACACCCGACAATTGCGACCCGATATTTTTTCGACATAATTTTACCTTGGAATTATCAGTAGATTCGGGGTTACAAACCCCTCCTACTATAGTGAAGAAATTTCTACCAACCGCTTCTCTTGCGCGGAGAGATTTGCGGCGAGCGATATTTCAAGTGTCTTGACGGCATCGCTATACGGACTCAAAATCGGGGACGCGTCGCCACTACGGATTGCATTCACAAAGACTTCGTCGATTGTCGGTCCCGACTCTGTTTTATCTACCCACTCGCCATCTTCATGGACTGAGACTCTTGACGGATTCCAATTCAATAGTTCTTGTTCATATAGGATATCCAAGACATTGGCATTTGACCAGTCGCGTGCATACGCCCAAGCGGCTGTCAGTGAACCGATGGCACCGTTGCTGAATTGAAGTGCAACGCTATTACTGTCTGGACAATCGATCTCTTTTAGCACCCGGTTTGCCTGCATCGCGTAGACCGATTCCACTTCACCAGCGAGATTGCGCATCATGTCGATTGTATGTGTTGCTTGTTCGACCAACTGACCGCCGGATTTGTTCATTTGTCGTAGCCATCCATCTGGGCTACCGAGACCGCTTCCGCACCAATACTTGCCGACCACCATGTTAATCGTTTTATCCGTTAGAATTTGCTGCGTTATTCGCGTCGAACCGAGATAGCGAAGTTGGTAACCTACGCATGTTATGAGTCCGGCTTTTTTCACCGCCGCTTCGATTTCACGTGCAATATCAATATTAATGGCAACAGGCTTTTCAACGAGAAACGGTAAGCCACGCGCAATAACGTCGAGTTCAGGTTGTCCATGAACGAAAACAGGGAGACTGAGATAGACTGCCTCCAAGTCATCACGTTCAAGCAGATCTTGGTGAGCGGTGTAGGGATCCGCATTATGCTTCTCGGCTGCACTTTGCGCGCGTTCAGCTTGAACGTCGCACACGGCGACAATCCTTGCGCCTTCAATGCCCGACAGTTGGTTCATGTGTCCATTGGCATTACCGCCGCATCCGATAAATCCGATTTTAACTTCTTTCATTTTTTCCTCTATAAGCAATCTTCGCTTCAACTAACGCGCCTTGAAATTAACCTGTAACGCCTTTTCGATGTCCTCGCGCGGGTGGACACCAAATTGCGTTTCAAAATTGCGATCAAACGCGGCCTCTTCAATAGGATCAGGTTCAAGTGGAAGCTGGATAGGTTGTCGATTTGTCTGGATGGATCGGTGCGCAGCAATCACCATTTCCTGATCGGCTCTCCCCATCTCTCCTGTCCAAATCGGTTGTGTATCTTCTCGAACTGCGCGGGCAATACCGTCAAGCATTGTTGCCAACGAGATACCTGTCTCTGAAATGTTCGTATGCTGATAAGGATTTGCCCACTCAATGGTACCGCCTAATGATGCCGGGAGCTCTACAAAGATACGTTGCAAAGTACCACTGTCACTGTATTCTCTCTGGAATTCGTAGGTCTGTGCCCTTCCGCCGTTTAGCAGGTCTTCATCTGTGCAGACATTGACTGTTTCGCCGCCAGTAGCACCTTGATTCCCGTTGGTGATGATCGTACCGCGCTCACCACATGTCTCGAAACCGACGAGTTTATTCCGTCCAAGACACCCGTTCTTGTTCCCTACCATGGCGATGCCGAGGCCACCGTTATCAAAATCTATGGCGTAAAACTCAAGGTTTTCGCGATTAAAATCTCGTTTTGCCCGGTCAACGTAAGGGGTGACCGGCATCGTATGTCCGATACTGCTGACTGCTTTCGGGTTAGCATCCATACGACACCGTATTGCGGCGAGTCCATGGTAGCCGTTTGTAGAAAAGAGTCGATG
>JAPPDN010000018.1:0-859 GCA_028824575.1 Candidatus Poribacteria bacterium
CCAAGCAGGTCGGCATGCGGTAATCAAGGAAACTGGCGTTCGTCATCTCGCCTTCGGCATTGTAGATGTATTCCTCATTCAATGCCCACCCGATACCCTGAACAGCACCGCCCTGTATTTGGCCCTCAACATAACTTGGATGGATGGCTTTTCCTGCATCCTGGACTGCGGTATAGCGGAGGATATCAACCTTGCCGGTCTCCTCGTCTACTGCTACATCTACTACGTGCGTTGCGTAGGCACCACCGGCACCTCCGGGATTCACTGTCCCGCTGCCAACAATCGGACCGCCGGTTTCACCGAGTCTGGCACATAGATCGCGGAAACTGATCTGTTCCTCTTTGCCATTGATGCTTGAGAATTCGCCGTCCGCAAATTGCACGTTCGCTTCGTCAACTTCCCAGAGTTTCGCGGCACGAGCGACCATCTGTCGTTTGACATCTTGTGCGGCTTCGTAAGCAGCGTACCCGGTCGCGTATGTTGTACGACTGCCACCTGTCACGGCGGTGTAACCGACAGAATTCGTATCAACAACACTTGGGTTGACCGATTCAGCGGAAATGCCGAGTACTTCTGCCGCCTGCATAGCGATTGAAGCACGCGTGCCGCCGATGTCCGTAGAACCTTCAACAAGGTTAATGGTGCCATCAGAGTTGACATTAATCGTCACGCTGGACTCCAAGCCGATGTTAAACCAGTAACCGGAAGCGACACCGCGACCGTGGTGCTTCTTCCCATTCGGTGCGGTATAATGCGGATGCGCTTTCGCTGCTTCGACTGTCTCAATGCAACCGATGCGCGGGTGAACGGGTCCATCGGCACGTCGGTCGCCCTCTTTCGCAGCGTTGAGCAATCGGAT
>JAPPDN010000018.1:869-5582 GCA_028824575.1 Candidatus Poribacteria bacterium
TCAAGTGGATCGATGCCGAGTTTCTCCGCGATCTCGTCAACAACTGTCTCCGAACCGAAAGCGGCGTTTGGTGCTCCCGGGGCGCGATAGGGCGCGGTTTTCGGTTTATTCACAACAACATCGTAGCCGTCAATGATGACGTTTTCAATACTATAGGGGGCGAAGATACACATTGCACCAGGGCCAACCGGAGAACCGGGATAAGCACCTGCCTCAAAAGCGAGATACGCTTCGGCGGCAGTTATCTTACCTTCCTTGGTGGCACCCATTTTAACGCGAATGAAAGAAGCGGGTGTCGGTCCTGTGCCTTCAAACACGTCTGCACGATTCATCAGCACCTTGACCGGTTTACCCGTTTTCTTTGCCAGCAGTGCCGCAACAGGTTTAATGTAGACGCTGATCTTGCCGCCAAAACCACCCCCAATTTCCATCGGGACAACCTTAATCTTGGAAATCGGATATTGGAGGATTTCGGCAACCTGTTCACGGACGGTAAACGCGCCTTGTGTGCTGCACCATATCGTTAACTGACCATCGGCGTTGTAGTGTGCTGTGGCGTTATGCGGTTCAATATAGCCTTGGTGGACAGTGCCTGTAACGAACTCGCGTTCGATGATGATATCCGCTTCGGCGAACCCTTTCTCAGGGTCACCGAGTTTGTGTTGGAGATGGCTTGCGACGTTGCTCGGTTCGTCCGCAGTTTCACCGAGTGATGTCGTTCTGAGGTGTTCATGTAGGAGCGGCGCATCTGGTTCCATCGCTTGCCGTACCTCTAAGACAGGTGGTAGCACCTCATATTCAACGTCAATAAGCGTACAAGCCTCTTCAGCGATGTGCGGGTTCGTCGCAGCAACGGCGGCGACGGCGTGACCTTTATATAGGACCTTGTCGCTCGCTAAGATGTTATCACAAAGGTGTTTAAGATTAACAGCACCTTCCCCGAGATCAGCAACTTTGTCACCTGCGTCTGGGAGGTCCTTCGCAGTGACAACGCTTTTCACGCCGGGGAGTGCTTCGGCACGGCTGGTATCAATTGAGATAATTTTTGCGTGCGCGTGCGGACTCCGTAGCACCCTGCCGTGGAGGAGTCCCGCGGCCTGAAAATCTGCCCCGTAGAGTGCGCGACCGGTGACCTTATCGACACCGTCGTGGCGGATCGGGCGCGTTCCAATAACTTTGTATTCTTTGTTTTCAAGCATTCCTATTTTCGTCAATTCGCCATGCGAGACATAGAAAATTTGCTAACGACTCTCGCAATTTCCATTATCTCGGTCATACGAAGGACGCTCCTTTCACTCAGCTGCGGCTGCATCAAGTACAGCACGGACAATTTTATCATAACCGGTACAGCGGCACAAATTTCCAGCCAACCAGTATCGGACTTCGTGTTCCGTTGGGTTTGGGTTCTCATCAAGCAGTGCTTTTGCACTCATGATGAAACCGGGTGTGCAAATACCGCATTGGAGCGCGGCGTTTTCGAGGAAAGCATCTTGGATCGGATGGAGCTTGTCGGGGTCAGCAACGCCTTCGATGGTTTCGACCGATTTGCCTTCAGTTTCTACACCGAGAACAAGGCATGAATTGACCAGCCTGCCGTCGAGTATAACACTGCATGCCCCACAATTCCCGTTGTTGCAGCCCTCTTTGGCACCTGTGAGGTGGAGTTCATCCCTGAGTACTTCCAGCAGGCTTTGCCGAGGTTCACAGAGGAATTCCACTGTTTCGCCATTAAGAGTCGTCTGAACGTGCGATCTTCTCGCCATAATATAAGTTCCTTTCGCGTTTCGTAGGGAAAAAGTCGTTATTCTTATCAATCGACAAAGTTTATGTCGCTTCTCGAACTCTCTGGATAGCACCGTTGAGGGCGCGTCGCGTCAGCACCCCGACGAGATGTGTGCGTTGTTCAGCAGTGCCACGCATATCGCTAATCGGGCGTGCGATGGCTTGTGCGGCTTCTGCAGCTGCGTCGATTGCTGCATCGGAGACCTCGCGACCCGCAAGTAGCGCGCTCGCTTCTTCCGCAAAGAGCGGTGTCGGGGCGACGGCAGCGAGGGCGATACGGGCGGAGACAATCGTCTCTTTCGCGGCATCAAGCGTCACAGCGGCACCAGCACCAACGACGGCGATATCCATCTCATTGCGCGGGATAAACCGGAGATAGTAGGAGCTCGAATTGTTTGCAGGTACCGGTATTTTCAAAGAGATAAGCATTTCACCTTTCTCTAAGGCGGTCTGCCCGGGGGCTGTACAAAACTGCTCCACAGGCAGCTCGCGTTCACCGTTTGGACCGGCAATGACACAAGAAGCGTTTAGCACAATCAGGGGCGGTATACCATCTGCAGCGGGTGAGGCGTTACACAGGTTTCCACCGACCCCGGCGCGTCCCTGAATCGCTGTGCCACCAATAATTTTCGTTGCATCAATCAAACTCGGATAGGCATCGCAGATGGCATCATCGGCGTAGATCTTATAACACTCAACTGCAGCACCGAGTGTCAAGCCAGTAGTGGCATCGTAATTTAAGACGTTAACCTCCGGGATAGATTTGATGTCAATCATCCAATCAACGTCTCGGCGCGCCTCTCGAACCTGAACGATGAGGTCGGTGCCACCGGCTAAGATGCGTGCGCTTTCTCCCTTTTCGTCGAGCAGTGCGACGGCTTCCGGTATCGTTGTCGCGGCAATATACGAAAAATCTCGCATGACCGGAATCTCCTTTCATTACTAATATAACTGACATTTAGAACGGGCTGAGGCGCGGAGACCCCGCCACAGAAATTGGTATTTATGAGACAGGTTTTAAGAAATCTACTAAGACTTACGTCCCTTTGCAGACGATGTTTAAAAACTCACCTGCAATAGTGCCTACTGGTGAAAGGTTAATGACGAATAGCGTAAGCCCTACTAAAAAGAAAAGGTTTCTCCGTTAATAGATCCTGTGGCATTAATTGTAACCATGCCAAGCCCTAACGCGTTCTGCAAATCGAAACTGGCTCTCCAATATGCTTCTGAACCTCCAAAATCTATGTAATCATTGAGAGATTCCGAGGCATAGGTATGCAACTTGCACTCTCGAAGTTTCCTAAGTTCCTCAGGCATCGCGTCTTCGTACATCGCGATGAACTTCAAGCTGAGCTCCCAATCACGCTTTAAGCTCTTTCGGTCTGACGCTGACAGCGAATAACGTGATATAACTTTTTCAAGGGATGCCCGATATTCCTCCTCAAGTTCCTTGAGTCTATGCGGTGCCCGATCGAGTCTCTCGTGTCCCTTTTCCTCAAGGGCGAGTTCCTTTGAAAGGTGTTCAACTCCATGTTCGTCGGCAAACACTTTCAGTGAGTTGTTGAACGACCTATGATATTCATCAGCACGATTTGGGTCGTACGGCGCACTACCTACTACGAATCCCTCGCCGACTTTCTCAATGGAGACCGGTATCATCACTGGATGCTGCCTTTGTTGATGTTTCTCCCTCCGCAAGTTTGGGTGCTTGCGGTTTCTTCGCTGGTGTTTCGCCATAAAGCGAATCCTCCTTTGCCCCATGTTGAGGACAGTCCCCGCAGATAAGTGCAAGGATACTGATCTGGATCATGGTGGGGTGGTCATAAATTTATAAAGTTATCTCATAAACGCTATTACAGATGGAAAACCTAGGCACAGGGACCGTGCCACACAACTCAGTTTTTATGAGACAGGTTTTAAAGATTTTTATTTTAAACCGTACTATAGCAAAAATTCGGTTTTAAGACAAGTTTTTTATCGTTCAAACGCGCAGATTTCAGCAATCAACGTCTCCAGATTCACAAACTTAACTTGGATACCGTTGTAATTGCTTGTGAAAACGCGATCTACATCGTGTGCTACGACGAAGTTCTCACCGTCTGGATATTGTCTGCGGAACGCGAGTAGCGCGCGCGGCGAAAATCCGGAGGCTGTCCACTTGCACTCAATAGCAATCGGGATGTTGCGGGCATGTGTGAGTAAAAAATCAACTTCCTGCCCCCTCTTGTTACGCCAGTAGTGAATCTCGCGAGATTGCGTCTGTGCCATAATTTCGTTGAGAACAAAGTGTTCCCACAACAGACCGAAGTCTTCCTGGCGCAGTTGTGACCAGCCTCGATAATAACAGACAAATCCGGTGTCGAATCCGTAGACTTTCGGTGCCGCGACAATCTCTGTTGCTCGACGAGAACTGAACGGACGAATGACATGCACAACGAAGGTCGCCTCCAAAATGGAGAGATAGTTCGATATGGTGCCCCGACTGACCTCACATGGACGGGCAAAACTGGACGCTTCAAAAACGCCACCACTCTGTGCCATGAGGAGTTCAGTGAATTTCTGAAAGGGGTAACGGCGTTCAAGTCGAAAAAGTTCTTGGATGTCTTTTGCCCAGTAAGCATCAATCCACTCTTGGAAATCCGGTTCGGGAAGTACCGTCTCAAGGAAAAATGGCGGTAACCCACCGTGCAACAGACGGTGGTGGATGTCCCCTTGATTGAAATCGTTGAGATCCGCCGTTATGAGTGGTGTCAACCACAATTCAGTTTTGCGCCCAACGAGCGTATCCCGAAATTTCGTACTGGCACCAAGTGTTGATGAACCGGACGCTACAATCTGAATCTGAGGATAGTGATCTGCAACAATCTTCAACAATTATGAAGGGTTCGGTAACCGATGGATTTCGTCAAGTACAATCCGACCACTCCCTAT
>JAPPDN010000090.1 GCA_028824575.1 Candidatus Poribacteria bacterium
CACGCACTGCCGCATCGGCACTCTGTGTTAATGTTTCATACGGATCTGAGAGGAAGTTTCCACAATCCATCGTCACCTTCAACCACTCTGAGTCGATAGCGGAGACGATGCGGTTGACTCCCTCAGGTGTGCAGGTTAACCCCCAATGGTTTTCGAGTCCGAGGATAACACCGTATTTTTCAGCGTCTGGGAGGCACTTTTCGATGGCTGCGATGACCCACTCAAACGCTTCATCTTCTGTGTGTCCGGGAAGCGTCGGTTCTTGTCCTTCGGTTTTCATCAATTCGTTGAAGGACGGGACAGTTCCCCATCGTCCTGAGTTGAGTCGGATTGAAGGGATACCGAGTTCGTGTGCTAACCGGATGCAATGGATAGTGTGATTGATGTTTTTTTGCCGCGTCGCTGCGTCTGGTGAGACGAAGCCTTGATGGATAGAAAGCGCGTAGAGATCGAGTCCATGGATGAAAGCGAGTCGTTTCAGTTTCTGGAGATACGGATTCGCTTCAGATGCCATCTGTTGATGCAAGATTTCAATGCCGTCGAGTTCGAGCCGTGCGGCTTCTTCAATAACGTGTTCAATGGGTACGCGTTCAGGTTTGAAATGCCAATAAGAATAGGTGGATACGCCGAGTTTCATTTATCACCTCAATAGGGAATTTTGTTCCCTTTATGATAGCATAACTCGGAAGGCAAAATCTACTCTTTTCTCCACGATACCCTCTTTTTATTTTAAGGTGAGAAAAGGTCATCTGCTTCATCGACGGGGATTCCCCAAGCAGCGATTTTATCCCATTCCCATAGGAAAATACCATCCCAACTCCCACTCGCAAGCGTTTCTCCGTCAGGTGAGAACGCGACTGCCAAGAATCTCCCGAGATGTTGACGGTGAAAGTATTTGGTGAAGTCTGTGATAAGGTTGCCTGTCGCGATATCCCACACTTTAAAGCCGGATCCAGCACCGAGAAGGGTTTTGCCATCCGGAGAGAATGTCAACGCTTCGATGAGCATCACCTCGTGTTTGCTGAGCACTGTCGTAGGGAGCCCTGTTTCTATATGCCAAAGTTTAACGTCCGCGCCTGCGCTCGCGAGGATTTTTCCGTCAGGTGAAAAGGCTAAGTAACCACACGCCTCAGTGAATGTCAACAATGTGTTACCGGTGTTTACATCCCACAAGAGAAGTTTGCCATCTTCACTACTGCTCGCGAGTTTTGTGCCATCTGGTGAAAACATCAGTGTACTGACGGTGTCGGTGTGTTCAGTGAGGTTGGCAAGTGCTTTACCGGTGGCCGCATCCATGATGAAAATCTCGCCACCTCTACCGCCGCTTGCGAGTCGGGTGCCGTCCGGAGAGACCGCGAGTACCCATTCACCGCCTGTGTGTTTCGGGGTGATTGACACGGTTTGTTCGCCCGCGGCAGCGTTCCACACCTGAATCGTTGTGTTCACATCTTTGGGGACTCCGCCAGCAAATGTGGATCCATCCACAGAGACGACCAACTCCCAAGGCGTGCCTCCCGTAATAAATGTATAACCCTCTGTAGAGAATACAAACTCCCAGTTTACATTTGTGTTGCCGACCCAATCACTCTTTTGCAAAGTACGGGTTGCGACATCCCACACACGGAACGTGCCGTCCCATCCACCAGCAGTGATTGTTTCACCATCCGGTGTAAAAGCCAACGTTGAGACGATGCCTACATGTCCGGTAAGATGCGAAAAGATTTCATCTCCCGTGGCAGTCTCCCATGCTTGGAGATTCCCTTCCCAATTCGTGGCAGCAAAGGTGGTGCCATCAGGTGAAAACGCCAAGGCTTTTGGGTTTTCCATGAGTCTCGTGAAAGTAGTCCGTAATTCGCCGGTGTCAGCGTCCCATAAACGGAGTGTGCCGTCCTTATCTGCGCTGGCGAGCGTCTTACCATCTGCTAAGAAAGCCAAAGCAAGCACCTTATTTGTGTACCTATTGAAAGTAAGAAGCTTACGCTGTCCGGCAATATCCCATAGACAGATCTCGCCGTGTGTTCCACTGGCAAGCTTTTTTCCATCAGGTGAAAAGGCTAATGCACTGACCCTGCTTCTGTGCCCACCGAGGCTACCGCGCTGGTTGTCGGCATGGGCATCCCACAAAAAAATTGCACCACTTCTATCATCTCCAGTTGCGAGGATTTTTCTGTCAGGTGAAAACGCTAACGCCTCCGTTCCGGGTGAAAAATCGGGGATATCCGGTCCCATTTTTTCTGTGAGTTTGAAGAGTGCTTCGCCGGTGTGTACACTGGATATTAACACACCGTTGCTACCACCGACTGCGATCCGTGTGTCATCAGGCGAAAAGGCGAACGCCTTTGTTTCCGGTGAAAATGCGGTAGTAATTACCCAATCCATTGCCTCAGTGAATTTGGACAATGCTTTGCCGGTGTGTGCGTCGTATATCCACACACCAGTGTCGCTACTGGCGGCAATCCACGTACCATCCGCCGAAAACTGCATGTGCTTTATTCTGCCCTTACCGAGACGTGCTTTGGCACCTACTGGCAACATTGGTGGGTTACCCTCTTGTGCGGGCGTGTGTGGTGTCAGTAAGAGCAGGATAAAAGTCAGGGAAGTTGTAATGAAGAAGAGACGTGTTCTTTTCATTGGGTCCTCTCCTTTTTTATTTGAGGGTGTTTCACAGTTCTGTGTGCCTTATATACTGGAATTTCGTGAGAACTTGGAAAATAGCATAACACGTTGCTTGATAAAGTCAAGGGTTTAATTTTTCCCAACGAGTGTTTTGGTTGGGAATCAGGGTAGGAGTTATAGGCGCGGTTTCTATGAGGAAACACCCAAGCAAAAACACCGCACCTTTTCGATAGGACACGGCTATTGGTTCTTAGGTTTATCCGCCACTGCCGCTGCCACCAGTCGCTCTAAATCTGCTTCCGTGCCTTTATGGGAAATCAATTTGCGATCTCTACTGATAAACCGCCATGCTGGAATAGAGCAAACGTCATACTGTTGCGCGAGGGAACTCCGCTATATGGTCAATGTTGCTTGAGTCTGCCCCACGGTGTTATTTGCTTTTCTGTGCTCGGTGAAACGGGCAAGAATGCTTTCGGTACCCACTCCGGATGCAAACTCAGTGACAACTCATTTGCTATTTCAATGGGGTTGCTGAGTCCACCTGTAGCCTTTACAAGATGGATGGCACTATCTCCAAAGACTTCATCGACGGGGAGCGCCTCACCGGGTCCCGGCTTTCGGACTATCCTTTGGAAAGCATAGGCGATCCATTGTCCATCAGGGGACCATGCCGGAGAGCTTGCCCATTCACGTGCCCCTAATCGCGTCAGTTGGCGAAGGTTATTTCCATCTATATCAATAACAAGGATATTCTTGCTTTCATTTTCCAAACTCGTCGTAGCATAGGCAATCTGTTTGCCATTGGGAGACCATGTGCATCCGGCTAACGCACCCTTTGCCAGTTTTCTCAACCTTCCACCATCAGCAGTCATCACATAGAGCAAAAAATTGTTCGCCCCATGCTCCGGTCCTCGATAGGAGTTGAAGGCGATCCATTGGCTGTCGGGCGACCAAACAGGATTCGTGTTGTCTCCTTTTTTTGTCAACCGCTTCAGATTTGAGCCGTTTGCATTGATTCTATAGATCTGCCGATCCCCCGTTCGATCGGAGATAAAGCCAATCCACTTCCCATTAGGCGACCAAGCAGGAGAATAGTTCCGGCTTCGATGGTCTATCAACCGACGCGATTCCTTACTCCGGAGGTCGATTACGTGGATAGTGGTTTTCCCTATTTCTCTGGATACATAGGCAAGAAAGCGTCCATCAGGTGACCAAGCGTGCTCGCCCCCTTTTTTTCCGTTATTGGTGCCAAGTTTTCGTAGATTCTGACCCGTGCTATCAATAAGATAGAGATCAGCAGTTCCTTCGTGTTCGGAGATAACGGAGACCGCCTGAGCTCTGGCTTGGGCATTTTCGGTCAAAAGGCTACTGCTTACCAACAACGCGATACCTAACATCACGTAAACCTGTATCTGTTTCAGTGCCATGAGGAACTCCTTCGCGCCTTTTCGGTGGGACGCAGCTACTGGTTCTTGGATTTATCTGCTACTGCTGCTGCAACTAACTGCTCTAAATCTGGCTCTCTGCCTTTGCGGGACATCAACTTGTGATTGGCTTCATGGGCGATCAAGTTGCCGTCTCTGCCGATAAGCCACCGTGCTGGAATAGATTTAACATCGGACTGTTTCACAAGCGGATCCTGCCGTTCTAACCCACTGAAAATCTGCCGCCAAGGGATGCCCTTTCCCTTAAGGAAGTTGCGCAGTTTCGTTTCATCAGTATCAAGACTCACCCCAATGACCTCAAATCCCTGATCTTTATAGGTGTTGTAAATCCTTTTGACATTCAGTATATCGCCGATGCAGAAACTGTGCCAGGCCGCCCAGAAATCAAGTAAAACGACTTTCCCGCTATATTGCTGGAGCGAAATCGACTTGCCATCAAGGTCGGTTGCGGAAAAATCGGGAACAGGTTTTTCAAGCAACGCCAACGGGGGCTTGATCTTGCTGAGGTATTCTATCGCGAGTTCGGTGTTGCCTGACTCTTCATGGATATCGGCAATTCTCCGGGATAGGCTGAGTTTTTCCGGGTACTGCGTTTCAAGATTCTTGAAAAGCTGAAGCACATCCTCGTCCCGATTTGCTTTCTTAAGCAGATAACTGAGGGTCAAATGATCTTGAAGGTTTTCAGGGTTCATAACAACTTTGAAGCGGTCGATAAGTTGATCCAAATCTTTTTCCCGTCCACTTTCAACATAGAGGCGGGCAAGCATTGGGTAGATATCCAAAAGACTTTCATGATTAGGCTGTCGTTGAAGTTTTGTTTCCAAATCGGCAATAGATTTTTCGAGGGTTACCCTGTTGAGGTCTTCGCTCAATTCTTGTGCGGCAACTTCCACGCCCGCAGATGACCTTAACAATTCTAAATACTGAGGCATTCCCTCACTACGATGCGAATAATAGGGATGGTATAAGTTCCAGCTGCACAGATGTTCGATCACTTCCAAGTCAGGGGTGAGTGTCAGAATGTCCACAGCACTGGCGTAATGTTGTCGGAGTTTCGTTGCCAAGGCGGCTGCATTTGCGCCTTTGGCACCCGCTTGCAGTTCAGGTACATCCCTGAGCAAGACCCAGACGTTCACAAAGTGCGTGTTGAGCAAATTGATAATTTTCGGTGAGGAGAGCGGACCCGCTCTCAAAACTTTGCCTGTCCCTCAGCAGGATTCATCGTCAAGTACACCGAATAAAAGCACCGCATGAATCGGGCGATTCAGTGCTTTCGCGCGTTCAACTGCATCTTCAACCGGGGTCCACTCAATTTCGGTGAATTTGTAGAGCGAACTCTCAAACTTCTTCCCCGCCTCTTCCGCAGTGATAGCGGTTTCCCACGTGATCGATTCTGGCTGCGTCTCCGATAAACTACAGAGTTCCATACGAGGAACAAACCCTATATCGAAACTTCTAAAAGCACCCATATCAACCTTACTCTTCCCGGCCCGAAGCGACAACGTCAA
>JAPPDN010000494.1 GCA_028824575.1 Candidatus Poribacteria bacterium
TCAACTTTTTGAAGAGTTCCAGCAGGCTGTATCCTATTTATTTCAAGGAGCCCCTGAATGAAAATTGCATACGCTTTTAGACGATGTGCCTCGTATCCGTATAACGGCGGTGGATTACCGACCGATACGGCAGATCGCCAACGGTTTTTGGAACATGCCAAAAAAATTGGCTTCGACGGGATTGAACTTCCTGGGATGAATCTCTCTGACGCTGAAGTCAAAACACTCCGCACAGAACTTGAAGATACAGGTATGCCATGCGTCGCAATTCGCGGCGGTGGTGGTGCTGCGAGGGACCCACAGGTCGCTGCAGCCAACAAACAACGGATGACAGATGCCGTCCACTTCGCGGCGAAAATGGGTGCGGGCATTGTTAATTCCACAGTCACTACACCGCCCGACGATCCGGGTGGCAAAGGGACGTATCGTGGCGAATCCGTCTCACAAGGATCAAGTCGTCAAGCGAATGATGAAGATTACGAACGGACTGCGAAAGCTGTGAGTGAAGTCGCCGTTATCGCCGCGGATCTCGGCGTCGAGATTTCCATAGAAATCCATCAAAATTCAATAGCGGATAACAGCCGAGCGACGCTACGGTTGTTAGAATTAATTGACGCGCCGAATGTCGGCATAAATCCGGATTTGGGTAATATCTATTGGACTTACGACATTCCAGAGGAGACGTGTGAAGCCGCAATCACCGCGGTTGCACCGCATGTCAACTATTGGCATTGCAAGAGCCTCTATCGCGTGCATATCCCAGAACTGGAAACGGCTATCTATGTCCAAGTCCCACTGCCCGATGGTGAAATCGACTATCGCTTCGCAATCGCGGCGGCACTTGATGCTGGCTACGATGGCTATCTGGCGATTGAAGGTATCCGCGACGGCGACCAGTTCCATCAAGATGGACGGAGCGTGGCGTATGTAAAATCTGTCTTGGAGGATCTACAGTAACAACTGACAACCGAAAACTGAAAACTCTATTATGACACAACAGAAGATCCGTTTAACTGCGACTGTGAAATGCGCCGGGTGAGCATCAAAACTCGCTCCAGGGGAGCTGGCGCACATTTTAGATAACATCCCGAAATCCACCGACCCGAACCTCCTTGTCGGTACCGAAACCTCGGACGATGCCGGAATTTACCGTATTTCTGATGACCTGGCACTCGTCAACACGGTTGACTATTTCACACCTATCGTGGACGATCCGTATACATTCGGTGCGATCGCCGCGACGAACTCACTGAGCGATGTCTACAGTATGGGCGGTGTCCCGAAAACGGCGTTGAATATCACCTGCTGGCCCAAGGCGGACTTGGATTTATCAATCCTCGGTGATATTATCAGGGGCGGCACTGAAAAAGCGATTGAAGCGGGGGCTGCGCTTGTCGGCGGACACACCGTAGACGCGCCGGAACTCATGTATGGACTTTCTGTAACGGGGATCGTGCATCCGGAGAAATTCGTCAAAAATTACGGCGCACGCCCGGGGGATGTCCTCATTTTGACCAAAAATCTCGGTATCGGTATCCTCACCACAGGTTTGAAGTTTGACAAGATCAGCGATGCGGTGCTACCACAACTCGTTGAATCGATGACTCGGCTCAATGCCGCTGCTTCTACAGTCATGCTGAAGTATGGTGCGAGTGCTTGCACGGATGTCACGGGTTACGGGTTGTTAGGACACGCTTCGGAGATGGCGGCGGGCAATGGTGCCTGTCTGAAGATAGATAGTGCTGCGGTACCTCACTTTGAAGATGCCCCGGCACTCGTCGCGCAGGATACCTATACGCAAGCCTATCTTGCGAATATGACGTTCCTTGCCGACAAAGTTACGTTCCACACAGATAGTGAGGCGATGCATCACATTCTGATGGAGGCGGAAACGTCTGGCGGTTTGCTGTTCTCACTTCCCGCCGAGAACGCTGATGCAGCGGTAGCGGAGCTCCGTGCAGCAGATTGCCCTGAAGCCGCTGTTATTGGAGAAGTGGTAGCAGGAGAAACCGCGCATATTGAGGTGTTTTAATAGTTATCAGTTATCAGTACGATTTTTCTGCGAAAAAATCTTGCCTCGCAGTGAGAGTTGTCAGAAAGAATAGCCGTCAGCAATCAGCAATAGGCAGTCAGTTTTAAGAGTTATCAGTCTGACTCACAGTGAGAAAAAGAGGCTTTCGGAGCATCAAAAACCTCTTATAACTGACAACTGACAACTGATAACTATTCCCTCTGACAACTGAGTACTGAGTCCTGACAACTATTCCTCTGATAACTGATAACCGATAACCGACAACTATAAACAATGACAAAAACAGAACTTGCGAAACAGATCCGTGAGGCTTCGTATCTCACAGGTGAATTCAAACTCCGTTCAGGAAGTATCAGTAATTTCTATTGGGATAAATACCGATTTGAGAGCCACCCCACACTGCTCACCGCGATTGCTGCAGAGATGGCGAAACGACTCCCGTCGAGTTGTGACGGGTTAGCAGGTTTGGAATTAGGTGGCATCCCGCTTGCAACCGCGCTCTCATTACAAACGGGGATCCCCTGCTTTTACGTCCGTAAGGAAGCAAAAACTTATGGCACCTGTAACCTTATAGAGGGTGGAGTCAAAGCGGGTAGCAGACTTGTCGTGATAGAAGATGTGATTACAACTGCAGGACAGGTTTGCACATCAATTGAACAGATTCGTGCAGCGGGGTATAGAGTGGCACATGTCGTAGCCGCCATTGATCGGCAGGCAGGCGGAGCAGCAAAGATTAATGCACTTGGATGCACATTCGCGTCCGTTTTTACGCTTGCGGAGTTAGAAGGAGAGTAGCAGTCAGCAGTCAGCAGTCAGCAGTCAGCAAGGGCATCTGGTTCGTCAGAGCCCTCTTTACTGATGGCTGAAAGCCGACAGCCGATAGCCATTAAAAATGAAGATACTGTTTATCGGAGATATAGTCGGCAATCCGGGCAGAACAGCAACAACGAAGTTTCTGGAAGCGCATCGCGACAGGTATGACTTTATTGTCGCTAACGGAGAGAACGCGGCGGGTGGGAAAGGGTTGACGTTTGAGATTGTTGATCAACTCTTGGCATCAGGTGTCTCCACGATTACCACTGGCAACCACGTCTGGGATAATAAAGATATTTTCAACTTTATAGATACAACACCGCAGCTGATACGTCCGGCGAACTATCCAACCGAGGTGCCCGGGCGCGGCGTGACTATCGTCTCTTCTGATGATGGACAGACCCAACTTGGTGTCATCAACCTCGCTGGACAACTTTTCATGAACCCATACACCAACCCATTTCACGCCCTTGATACAATTTTGCCTGAGATAAAAGCGGTGACACCCAATATCCTTCTCGACTTTCACGCTGAAGCGACCTCTGAGAAAATCGCAATGGGTTGGCACGCTGACGGTAGAGTCGGCGCGGTGGTTGGAACACATACGCATGTTCCGACAGCGGATGCGCGCGTCCTCCCGCAAGGTACGGCTTATATTACAGATGTTGGGATGACGGGCCCCTATGATTCGGTTATCGGCGTGCGAACGGATCGTGTGCTTGAACGGTTTCTGACGATGATGCCCGCGCGCTTCACTGTCGCTAAAGGCAATGTCAAACTCTGCGGGGCTGAGATAGAATTAGACGATAAAACGGGGCTGGCAGTGAGTATTGTGCCGCTACAAGAGCAGTATTAATTAGTTGTCAGTTACCAGTTATCAGTTATCAGTTACAAGAGGTTTTGGATAGTCCCAAAGTCTCCTTCTGAAAACTGAAGGTTTTTCGCAGAAAAACCGAACTGGAAACTGATAACTGAAAGATTTTTCGCAGAAAAATCGGACTGAAAACTGATAACCAGTTATGCAATTAGAATTTTCGATGCCAACAAAAACTGTCCATAGTGTCAGTGACATAACAAACCTCTTGAAAAGGTTGATAGAGCAACATCCACCCTTCAAAAATGTGTGGGTACAGGGGCAGGTGTCAAATTACAGTCGTTCTGGTGCCGGGCATGTCTATTTCACACTCAAGGACACAAACAGCCAAATCTCGGTTGCCATTTTTCGGAACAGTGCGTCTCGGCTCCGATTCACGCTGAAAGATGGGGACGAGGTAATTGTGCAAGGGCAGCTGGGGCTATATGCTACCAGAGGACAATATCAGATTATCGGTCAAAACGTGGAACCTGTTGGGATTGGTGCGCTGCAGAGAGCGTTTGAAGCGTTGAAACAGCAACTCGCAGACGAGGGTTTGTTCGATGACATCCACAAAAAAACGTTACCAAAATTCCCGCAGAAAATCGGTGTGATTACGTCGGCAACGGGCGCAGCGTTCCAAGATATCTGTGAGCAGCTTCGCAAACGGTATCCGGTAGCCGAAGTGTTACTACATCCGTCCCTCGTCCAAGGCGATGGTGCTGCACAAGAAATTGCCGACGCGCTGCAAGCGATGAATCAGCGAGACGATATAGATGTGCTTATCGTCGGGCGTGGTGGCGGTTCGATTGAGGATCTCTGGTCATTTAACGAAGAAGGCGTTGCGCGTGCGATTTTCGCTTCCACGATTCCGGTTGTGTCGGCAGTCGGACACGAGACGGATTACACGATCTCGGATATGGTGGCAGACCACCGGGCACCGACCCCATCGGCAGCAATTGAACATATTGTCCCGGATCAGGATGAACTTTTCGCACAATTAAACGGTTTTGAGGCATGGCTGCGCACAACAATTCAGAACCAATTGAATAGCCATGAAACACGGATCCAAGAGCTGGAGACACGGCTTGCACCGACACAGCGTAAGGATGCTATCTACCAACTCTACCAAACAGTAGACACCTTTGACGCAGCGTGTCGTAACGCAGCGAAACGTAGCCTCACCGATAGCGAGAATAGACTTCACACACTTGCCCAACGGCTTGACGCGTTGAGTCCGTTAGCCACATTGAAACGTGGGTATAGTATCAGCCGAAAAACAGATGGTGAGGTGCTAACAACAGCGGAACAGGTATCTGTTGGCGATAGAATCAAGGTCCAACTGGCAGCGGGGCATCTCGCTTGTCGGGTTGAAGAATTTCTGGACGAAGATCATCAAAAGTAAGCAGCTGCTAACGGCTAATTACGGATTGCTGACGGCTGACGGAAACTGGTAACTGGCAACTATTTTCTAATGGAGATAAAATATGACCTTTGAAGAAAAACTCGCAAAACTGACCGAGATCGTTGATAAACTTGAGGCGGGCAACGAACTGCCGCTTGAGGATTCTCTCAAACTTTTTGAGGAAGGTGTCGGTTTAGTTTCATCGTGTCGCGAGATGCTCGAAAACGCGGAGCAGCGAGTAGAAAACGTTCTCAAAACAGATAATTCATAAACAATAGGATTAAAAAAACATGTTCTTAGAAAAAATTAATAGCCCAGCTGACCTGAAAAAACTGGAGATTAGCGAACTTGAAGTGCTGGCTGAGGAGATGCGCGCCTATCTACTAACAGTTTTATCCGAGCATCCGGGGCATTTCGCACCCAATTTCGGTACGATTGAGTTAGCGATAGCATTGCATAAG
>JAPPDN010000020.1:0-345 GCA_028824575.1 Candidatus Poribacteria bacterium
GTGGTCGCCGTATCCCGTATCTCCAAAGTGTTGATACCACCAGTATTTTGGGAGAGGCTGTCTCACAACCGCTCTTTAACTACGATTTTATCGATCCACCGGTGGGCATCAATATTGATCTCACTCCTTATATCGCTAAATCGAAAGCAGGTGAAGACGGCAAGCGCACCATCGGCTTGGATATTAATAACATCAGTGCCAGCAATTTCATCGAGTTTACTGACTTCAACGCGCCTATCACCGACGACAACTCCATCAGCGTTTATATTGATGTGGAAGACGGGCAGCAGATTGTTGTTGGCGGTATCATCCGTAAGAAGCAGAAACAGGTAGAGAACACACTTC
>JAPPDN010000020.1:355-5560 GCA_028824575.1 Candidatus Poribacteria bacterium
CAAACTTCCGATCTTAGGCGATATTCCGTTGCTCGGTCGACTCTTCAAAAGCACCGAAACTGCTATGGAAGACACTGAGATTGTGATCATCATTACCCCGCACATCGTCGATATTAAAAATCCCGGTGACCTTGAGAAACTCAAGGAGAAGGCTGATAATTGGCAGCGTAACGGGGCCATCGAAATGGAGAAGAAAACAAAGGAAACAGACGAATAAGCATATACTTGCCCCGTACAAGGCCTAATAGAATCTTATAGGCTTTGTACAACGGCAACACTTTTTTAGGCAGTGTTTACATTTTTTTAATTCGGCGAGAGTGCTACTATATTAACCAGCCTCTTATCAACTCGTTGTCAATTGATACTGTGGGGGAGTCTTTAACAAGGTAGAATGGGTCAGGCAGTCCGTCCGATCCGGCGTGCGTTGTTCGGTTAATGATCAATCAATATGTATACAAATTATACATATATACGCCAACATGTATAGAAATTGCGAAAAAGTATACACGTCCGGATGGATATGTATACAAATTATACATATCTATGCCGATATGTATAGAAATTGCGAAAAAGTATACATATCCCGCTTAAGTATGCGGATTACTCCAATCCCCACTGTTTTTTCGCTTCTTCAAACGAAATCTGCTGGCTGCCTGTGTGAGAAATCGGGTTTTTGCCGACCCATCGCTCATCGATCGGATGCTCTGCCGGTTGGAAACGGATGTCACAACTGATACGCCAGCGATCTGACAGGTTCTTGGTCGAGGTGTGCATCGTGTGCATCGTGAAGATGATGACATCCCCCATCTCAAAATCGGCCGTCTGCCACTCACCCCCGTATTTATCGCTGATTTCCATCGGATCGCGTCCGAAGTGTCCGGGAGTCCCGTCTCTATCAACATCTGTTTTGCCGTAGGTGTCCCGAATCGGTGCGAAACTCGGTAGGTTGTGTGAACCGACCAAGACTGTCAATGTCCCCATCGTTGCTGGCACATTACCGAACGGTACCCAACAGGTGTGCAGCTGCTTCGAGCCTCTCCCCATATAGACGAAATCGAAATGCGGTCCCGACCAGCCGTCGGGACGGACGAACCGGAGCCACTTGTAATCAAATGTGCGGGTATCGCCACCAAAGAAATTTCGGAAAAACTTGAAAAGTTCATCACCCTCCAAAACGGATTGGACATCTGGATGGTGTGTAACAGCGGGTGTACCCATCGTTCGTCCCGGACTTCCTTCACCTGCGACTGCCTCCATGATGTCGGTGTCGGGTTTGAAAACGTTATCTTTTCCGTTCCCATTGGCGTATTCCAAGATAGCGCGCCGCCCCGCGATCAGTTTTTCCTTGTCAATTAAACCGCGAGCGAGTAGATACCCGTCTTCTGCTATCTGTTTGTGCAAGCCTTCTGCTGAGTCAAGCACGGCGTTACAGTCCCGAAGTACACCGAGGTGTGGACCGGGGAAGGTCAGTTCATGGTCTCCTACAAAAACGGTTTGTGCCATTATGTTCCTCCGAGTAGGGGTTGTGCCCCAAGTTGAAAGAGTGCATCGTTTGCTGGTGTCTCAAAAGTGAAAACAGGTTTACCCCATGTTAGTAGCATCTGCGCGAATTCTAAGGTCTTGCTGTCCTCTGCGGCGTGTGCGATACAGATTTTGTCCGCGAGTGCTGCAACGAAAGCGTTGCGTCGGTTCGCCAATGCTGCTGTCGATCGATTGTGGCGACTCTCAAAAGTAGATAAAATTAATAACCGTTCATCGGTTAATGCGTCTTTCCATGTCGGTTTCAGTCGCATCTTTTCGATGCTTCGTGCCGGACATAGGAGGATCGGTTGTACGCCACGTAGTAAGACGCGCAGGCATTCTTGTTCAATTGGCGAGTGATAGCCTCCGATCGTTGGGATCCCTCTTTCTTTGAATGTCTGTGCCAAGTCGTGTGTCTTCAATATAAGTTCGCCGGGACATTTGCGGGAGCAGAAGAGTGCCCAAAGGTCTCCATTTAAACCAGTGTTTTGTCCCGGTAACAAGTTGATATTCCCGCGCGCCCAGATCGTTTCTGGGGTTTCTGTTTTTAGATGTTTTTTTAACCTTTTTGGGTAATTCGTGTCTGTCTGTGTAATGCTTTGGATTGACGGTATCACTTCTGGATCCTAAGTAAATTGCTATCGTTGCCTTGTGAAAGTGTCTCAGCGTTAGTTGTATTATTTTAACAAAACTTGGTAATTAGTGCAAGGGTATAACCTACGGCGCAGAATTTGACATTGACGTGATAATGAATGTTTGCTAAGATGCAAACACGCAACATTTACAGCAGGCGACTATAACTGACGAAATGCTTGGGGTGCCACTTATGAAAGAATATTTAGAGATTCAGAAACCTGAACTTGGTTATACTTACGAGTTTGAGGTGGATCAACTTGTTCAGATGTCCGAATGCTTGGCGGCACACGGTTTCGCGATTGTTAAAGATGTGCTGCCGCCTGAGTTGGTTGACAGTCTCAAACAGGCGGTCTTTGATGGGACGGATCGAAATAGAGAATTGGAACATGGGCAGAGTCGGACCCGACACGCTTGGGTTGAGTCTGGTCCGGGGGCTTGGCAGCTGCTCGGATACGACCCCTTCATGAAAATCCATCGCCACCTCATCGGGACAGACGAGATGACTGTCCACCGTTCTGCTGCTATCATTCGGATGCCCGGCTCTCAACCTGTCGCATGGCACACCGATTGGTGTGGGTTTTCGACGGACACCCCGAAGAATTCGGGCGATGTGCTGAACCGTGGGCTGTGGCCCTCCGGTAAATGGTTTTACTTAACGGGTTCGCGTCCAGAACACGGTGGTTTGTGCGTGATTGCGGATTCGCACGTGGAGAACTGGGAGGGACCCGAAGGATTCAACCTAACTGCCGACAAGCGTTCCTTCTATAAGGAAGGTGAAGAAGAAAAGGCGTACGTCGGTTTTGATATTCCGGGGTTGGTCCCGCTTTTCACGAATCCGGGGGATATGATTGTGTTTGCGCATCGGACGTATCACGGCGCATTCCCGAACCAGATTGATGAGATCCGGTTGTCGTGTGCGATCGGTTTTCGGAGTCGGGCGCACCATATTGATATTCCGTGGGAGATCCCAGACGACGGTAGGCAGTTCTTAGCGGATTTACCGCCGCATTTTCAGCAATATACACACGGGTATACCAGTATTGATGTGGCTTGGCGTGGGTAGTCGTACCAGTATCTTTTGTAGGAGCGAGCTGTGCTCGCGATACTCATAACGGCAGTCTCTTCTGTAGGAGCGAGCTGTGCTCGCGATACTCATAACAAATACTGCATCAAGCGGAAAGTTGACGCTGGGGTTCGGGTGGTGCGCCGTTTTGGAGCCAAGTGATAGGTTGTTCTTCTGCTGTCCTATCTGGATTGACCCAGATAATGTTTCGGATTTCGCTAACCCGTTGAGATGCTTGTTTGAAAAGCCGTCGAATGGTTTCATCGAGCGAAATAACTGTTTGATCTGTTGCGAGTGCTGCTTGTAGAAGGTGAAAATCTTTTTGTATCGCTTCAATCTCATCTGTGTTGTTTGTTGTAGTTGTGACCTTGGCTTGAAGTTCTTCATCCTCTGGTGGATCAATGCGATTTATTTTCTTGCGTGCATCCATTGACACCCGCCACCGGCGGGCAAACCGGGATTGGTGATTTTTCCATTCGTTGTTGATTTTCTCTGTCATCACGATGCGGTGACTTAGCGATAAAACCGCATTTAGAAAATCACGACAATGTTCGGCGCGTGGATGGGCTGCTGTTTCACTACCGGAGGCTCGGGCAACATCAGCATCAATCACCAACTGTTTTGAATCTCTTGCTCTCAAGATGCCTCCTCTTTGCCAAAGTGAAGTCTATCTACGGCATCAAGATAACGGCTCTGTATTGTGAGATCGACATCTGCAAAATCTTCGGGCCACTCTCCATAAGCTCCTGCTTCGTCTAAATCGGCACTGTTAACTTCGGTTACGCCATCTGCACGCCGTGTGAACCAGTGCAGTTTGACCAACTCTGGCGGGAGGTCGCCTTCAGCAACAAGCGTTTGAACTCCCAACAGCAGTAGTGAACTGTGCGTTTCTGCGACGACGCGCACACCCCGTTTTGCTGCGTCTGCCAGCACTTGTGCTAAAGCGACTTGTGCGCGTGGATGGAGATGCAGTTCGGGTTGTTCGAGATAAACTAACTGTCCAGGCTCAGCAACAATCAAAGCCACTAAAACGGGCAGAACTTGCGATACCCCTAATCCCACGTCAGCGATATTGACCATATCCGTATGGTCAGTGCTGCCGCGTGGGAGACGACCCACTTGAACTTCAATGCCTACGTCCCCAATTTGTTTGGTGCCAACTTGTCCTGTCAGTCCAAGGATGTGAGGGGCACGAACCACCGTTTTCAGGCGTTCATCTTTTGCCTCCTGCCACTCGTGAATGATACTTGCAACGTAATTTTCAAAGGTGCCGAGGTACCGGGGTCCGGTGCTGATAAGTTTGTAAATACGTTCTGGATTACCGCGTAAGCCGGGGAGGTGGATGCTGTTGAGAATATTGGACTCAAAGTCAGGGGTAATGGTAAAAAACGTATAGCCATCTTTGAATCCAAGAACTAAAAAACATCGGAAACGCTTCACTGTATCAAGATCCTTGGGAATTGAGAGTCCTTCAATTACAGATTTAATTTCCGCAGATGTCATTTCAGGATACAAAGTTAAACACTCAGAAGACAAGGTCTGGTTGTTTCTTACTTTCTCTTCTGCTGTCATTTCGATAAGTTCAATCCTATTTTCCCCTTTTCTGTAAGTTGTCGCCACCGAGCGAGAAAAATCATGCACGTGAGTTTCAATCCGAAGCTGGAAACGGTCAGTACCTTTTTCACCAATTACCGTGGACAAAAATTGCGCTGTTTCAGTAAATTGTACATTAGGCCCATCAATTAACAGCGGTCCTGGATCATAGGGTGCCTCCAGTGTCTGCTTCAACATTAGGAGCGGTTGCATGATGCTGGATTTCCCAGAACTGTTCGCGCCGGCAAGGATTGTCAGTGGACGGATGTCAATCTCACATTCCTCGGCGATTGACTTGAACCCTTTGATCGCTATTTTGGTTTTGCCTTCGCCCTTTCCCCTTCGCATGTGGGTGCTACCCCTTGTGCTCATCGTTCATTTAATCGCTTTCT
>JAPPDN010000869.1 GCA_028824575.1 Candidatus Poribacteria bacterium
GGAAGGGTTGAGCGAGCATCCATGTAGAAGAGGTGTTCGTGCTGTAGCGTTGGTGGAAAACAGCAAGTGCTGCCTCAAAATCTGAATCTTTTAAGTCCAAATAAAATTGCGAGAGTTGCGGGGCTACCAGCAACCCTTTATAGACAATAGTTCGATGTGAAAAGGATGCGATATGGAATTCGTCAAGTCCGGCTGCCGTGATACAATGCTCTAACTCTTTGCATATCAAGTACAAGTGTCTCTCAAAAGCGTCGTCTGTGAGTTGCTCTGGTCGGCCTACCAACACCTGTTGAATTTCCGGCATCGTTTCTAAAGCCTTGGTACCAAGTGCAGAAAGGTCCAAAGGCACCGAGCGCCATCCGAGGAGCGGAACGCCGTATTGTTGTAACGTCTTCTCAACGAGTGCGCGTCCTTGCGCTTGTGTGCTCCGGTTGTGCCGTGGCAGGAAAATCATCCCGACACCGATGTCATTTATCGAATCAAGATGGACGCCAAGTTTCTCAAGTTCTTTTTCAAATAGTTTCTCCGGGATTTGTGTTAAGATACCTGCCCCGTCGCCTGTCTTTGCGTCCGCCGCCACCGCGCCCCGGTGCGTCAAATTTGTCACTGCTTGCGTCGCCATCTTGATAATCTCGTGGCTCCGACTTCCGAAGCGGTTCGCGATAAAACCAACACCACAAGCATCTTTTTCTTTTAAATCGTTGTACATTTGTAAACTAACTCTCCATACATTCTTCTATGTTTCTTTTGCATCGGCATCCTGGAGCGAGTTCTTTATGCCTCGCCATTTCGTATTTAATTCGCGGGGCGAGGTTCGCGTGCCTTCGCCATACCCCTTTTTATCATGGATACAAATAAATCGGAAAACGGATTTCGCTTTCAGGGCTGGATAGGTCTGTTGTTCTGCTTAAGTCGGACGCTGACTACTCGTATCCTGCCGAAAATAGCGCGCCCCAAGGCAAGAGAGAGCCTTTGGAATCAACAGCGATCCGCGATCGCATCAACGGTGATTCGCGACCGTCTTGGCGGGCTTACATGCTTCAGTTTGAACTTCATTTTTTGAGCCTAAACCGACTGTTAGTCCTAATATTATACCTCAATTTAAGCCAAAAGTCAAGTACATTCTCTTGAGTCTCAATAGCCGACTGCACACCCATCACGCCTCGGATCTGAACCTGCGACAAGTGTGTCAAAAGACGGATGAATAAAAATGGCTTGTCCACCACCAAAAAAAGTGTTCCTCGGTATGATATGATGTCCTTTCTGCGCCAATTCGGCTTGTGTATTCATCGGAATGCCCGCCTCCAGCATAATCCGAGAATCATCCATTACCCGAAACCGAGGGGCATCTAAGGCATTTTGAACATCCATATTGAAGTCAACGAGATTAGACACAAACTGTAAATGTCCTTGTGTTTGCATCTGCCCTCCCATGACACCGAAGGTAACCAACGGCACGCCATTTTGGGCAATCATGCCCGGAATAATCGTATGCAACGTCCGTTTATGAGGCGCGATACAATTCGCATGGTTCGGATCCAGCGAAAAACCTGATCCCCGATTCTGTAACATGATACCTGTATCACCAGCAGTTAAACCTGAGCCAAAGCCAGCAAAAAGACTGTTAATGAAAGAGACAACATTTCGATCACTATCAACGGCACAGAGATACACCGTATCGCTTCCCATACCGGGAATACCGGCACTCGGTTCCGCACTGGCTCGTTCTGCCGAGATACGCGCGCGTTGGCTTTCTGTATACTCGTCAGAAAGCAATCCGGCTACAGGGACATCTACAAACGTCGGGTCCGTCACGTATTTATAGAGATCCGCGAATCCTAATTTCATCGCCTCAATTGCGTAGTGTAGATGTTCAGAACTGTTATGTCCTATCGTCCCGAGATCGAATCCCTCAACGATATTGAGTGCAAGCAGTGCAGCGATGCCTTGTCCATTCGGCGGGATTTCATAGACATCATAACCGCGGTAATTCGTAGAAATTGGCTCAACCCAATCAGACCTGTGATCAGCAAAGTCCTGCCGCGTGAACAGCCCCCCATTTTCATCGGAGAATTGGATGATCTTGTCGGCAATCTCGCCTTGATAAAAGGCATCGCGTCCACCTTCAGCAATCAACCGAAACGTCCGTGCAAGGTTCGGTTGGCGAAAGATTTCACCTGGCTCTGGTGCTTTGCCGTTTGTGAGATATGTCTTCGCCGTATCGGGATGCTGCGCCAACATCGCAGCACTGCCTTGCCACGCGAGACTAATTTGTGGACTGACCGGAAATCCATTCTCAGCATAATCAATAGCAGGCTGGAGCACCTCTGCCAATGACATCGTTCCGCATTCATCAAGAAGAGTCGCCCATCCGTCAATTGTGCCAGGCACTGTAACGGGATACATGCTCCCAAAAGCCGGAATACTGCGCAATCCTTGTTTGGTAAAGAATTCCAATTCTGCGGCGTAAGGTGCTCGACCACTCGCATTCAAACCGCGGATTACACCATCTTTCGGTTGATAAACCAACATGAAAGCATCGCCACCGATACCCGTTGACATTGGCTCGACGACGTTGAGTATCGCAGCCGTCGCGACCGCCGCATCAACAGCATTTCCACCATCCTTTAGAATCTGTAATCCACTCTGCGCGGCAAGCGGCTGACTCGTTGCAACTGCGCCATGTTGGCAGATAACAGCAGAGCGTCCAGGTCCAAATTGGTTTGGGTAGTACCCATCAAACATGCCTATTCTCCTACCTTCAGACTGATACCACTGTAGCATACCCCGCTTTTTTTGTCAAATTTGGTACCAGTACACACTGACCTTCTATAGACCCACTATGCTATACAAAAGCGTAAGTCTTCACTAAGTATCAGATGAAATTATGCAAACTATGGAACGACTGAATGGTCTTGTTGTTAAGTCGTCCCAACTTGACAACCTCCAATCTTTGTGATAAAATTCAATTCATCTCACAAAACAGGAGCTCTTATGTCTACGTATGATGTCGGAATTATTGGCGGGGGACCGGGCGGATATGTTGCAGCTATTAAAGCGGCACAACTCGGTGGTACAGTCTGCCTTATAGAAAAAGGCGAGTGGGGTGGTACTTGCCTGAATCGAGGGTGTATCCCAACGAAAACCCTTTTTGCTGTTGCGAACCTCGCCACTCAGGTCCAAGAAGCATCTGACTTTGGTGTACATATCAGTGGTGAGGCGACAATTGACTATCCACAGGTATTAACTCACAAAAACGCAGTCGTCGAGCAACTAACAGGAGGCATCGCACAACTACTGAAGGCAAACAAGGTTGATACCTTCAATGGGACAGCAACACTTACCAACAAAAATACAATTGTCGTCAGTAAACCCGATGGCACAACTGAGGAATTGTACGCAAAAAATGTAATCATCGCCACGGGTTCCGAACCCGCGGAACCACCTGTTTTTGAAATTGACGAGACCCAAGTCTTGACAACAACAGGTGTTCTCAACCTTACAGAACTCCCTGAAAGCCTGCTGATTGTTGGCGGTGGTGTTTCGGGATGTGAGTTTGCCTCAATCTTTAACGCGCTCGGTTGCAAGGTGACCGTGTTGGAACTCCTTCCCACTATTCTGGCGACTGAGGATGTACAAGTTATCCGTCATATCCAACTTTTCATGAAGCGAAAGGGTATCGCTATCCATACGGGTGTGAAACTTACACACGTTAAAAAATCGGATACGGATGTCACGGCAGTCCTCGAATCTGGTGAAGAGATCACAGCAGAAAAAATGCTCGTCTCAATTGGGAGACGTTACAACACTGAGAATATAGGGTTAGAAAAGGTTGGTGTTCGCACTGATGGCGGAAAGATCGTCGTGGATACAAGGATGCAGACGAACATTCCCGGTATTTATGCCGTTGGAGATGTCGCAAGCCGGTACTTGTTAGCACACGTCGCATCAGCAGAAGGAAAGATTGCGGCACAAAACTGTCTCGGCAACCCTGTTGAGATGGATTACCAAGTGATTCCGTGGTGTGTTTTCACCTTGCCCGAAATAGGACATGTCGGCATGACAGAGAAAGAGGCAACCGATGAAGGTTACGAAGTGAAAATAGGACGCTTCCCTTATGCTGCAAACGGGAAGGCGTTGGGACTCCGCGAGACGGATGGATTCGTAAAGACTGTTTCTGATGCCGATAGCGGGGATATTCTTGGCGTTCATATCGTCGGCGCACAGGCTTCGACGCTTATTCATGAAGCCGCTGTAGCGGTCCGTTTGGGAGCATCTGCAGCGGATATAGCCCACACTGTTCACGCCCATCCGACCCTTTCAGAAATGGTAATGGAATCCGCTGAAGCAGCGTACGACAGGGCAATCCATAGTCTACACTAAAAACGTGCAGCTTCTCGAAGTTCTTGATACCGAGATGAAATTTCGGAAAACGCTACACGCTTTTGCCGCTCAACGCTAAAATCTTCAATGTTAAAAGAGGCAACAACCGCTCCGTATACCATAGCACTCCGTATTGCTGCCTCCGATATATCTCCAACAGAAGCGAGGTATCCCATCATCCCACCGGCAAAACTATCGCCTGCACCTGTCGGGTCGGTTACTTGTGTGAGTGGATACGCTGGCGCGTTGAAGTAGGACGATTCCGTGACACTGATTGCGCCGTGCTCGCCCTTCTTGACGATAACCCGCTCTGGACCATAGCGTAGAATTGCCTCCGCAGCACGCACCAAGTTAGCATCACCTGTCAAGAGTCGCGCTTCACTATCGTTTAAGATGAGGACATCCACACGTGCTAAGAGTGCCTCTAACGCCTCCCGTTCCTCATCAATCCAAAAATCCATCGTATCACAGACGATAAGTTTCGGGCTTGTCGCTTGTTCAATGATACTCAACTGTAACACAGGCGAGTTATTCGCTAAGAAAAGATAAGGGGTATCTTTGTAAGCCTCGGGCAAAACGGGCTGAAAATCCTCAATAACATTCAATTCTGTGAAGAGGGTATCGCGTACGTTAAAGTCTTCAGCATAACGACCACCCCATCGAAACGATTTGCCATCCTCAACCCACTCTAACCCTTGAAGATCAATGCCGCGCGTTTGGAGGAAATCTGTGTAGGCATGCGGAAAATCAGCACCGACGACTCCGACAAGCTGAACAGTGTTCCCAAAAAAACTCGCAGCGACAGCAGCATAGACCCCAGACCCCCCGAGGACATTCTCAACGCGTTTGCTCGGTGTTTCAACCGTATCTAAAGTCACCGTTCCAACGACTAAAACCCCCATATTGTAAATCCTTTTATGACATGCTTCCGTTTCTCTGCATTACGCCTCTGGACAGAAGATTGGTTAGCTGTCGGCATTTGCCTCAACGTATTCCCGAAGGACTGTGTTAATCTGCGTTTCATAGTCAGGTGCATGTGTCTTAAACCACTCCAAAAGGTCTAGATCAATAGTGATAACATTTTCTGGCATTACCACGGTTGCATCTTTCCAGAAGGTGGCATCCGTTTTAGGGTCGTCTGTATCAGACGCTGCAGCA
>JAPPDN010000236.1 GCA_028824575.1 Candidatus Poribacteria bacterium
AAAATCTGGTCGCTGTTATTCTGATTATTGTCGGGATTATCCTGATACCTTTACCTGGGCAAGGCGTTTTGACGATATTGATTGGCCTTGTCATCAGCGATATTCCGGGCAAACGTAAATTAGAGCGTCGAATCATAAGTTCACCAGCCGTCCTATCAGCACTGAATCATATACGTTCCCGTTTCAATCGCCCACTGCTCGTATTAGATGAACCAACAACAGAATAGCTTTACTTACCTAACAGCGCAATTTGATGTCACATACCCTGTCGCTAACGATAGCATTTACCGCGGCACCAATTGCTTGTGAATCTCCAATAACCGCTGAAGTGCTTCAATCGGCTTCTCAGCATCATCCACGCGTAGGTCGATATACCGGTCGTTGAAACCGCCGTAACCGCCCTGTTCTCGAACGACGAGTAAAGCCGCGGACTGCTGACCGCGTATATCGCCACCCTCTTCTTGTCCAGCAAAGAGTGCAGCCATTAATTTATCTGCAAGTTCACCTTCCGTTTCCTCAAACGCTTTACCCATCGCCCTAACAACATCTTCACCGGCGAGGATGTTGCCTTGAGCCGTGTAGTGTTTACCTGAAACAGCACCTGCCCATTCGTTACATTCATCGCCTGTGTAGTTACCAACGGTCCCTTTCGCATCGACGATGCCTACCTGCCGCGTTGCGCGTCCTGGGTCATCTGCGATGAGGCGTTCCAAAGTCTGTGTCGCCGAAAAACCACTTTTGAGCAGTTTCAAACCGTTAGGTCCATAAGTCGTATTTGCCCAAGATTGGGTCGCAATCGCGCCGACACCGGCTTCAGCCCACGGCACAACCGAGCCGACAGCGAAAAATTTGGATTGTACGGCGATCCCAAGATCGCCGGTTTCTGCATCATATCCGACAATTGAAAACGTCGCAACAGGTGACAAAGAACGCTGCTCTACGGAGGTGTCGGGACCAGAGAGGTGGAGCAAAAGACTCAGTGGTATCAAAAGCATCTGTTGTGTCTCCTATATTGTAGTGCACGTGTGCTAATTTGAGAAACGGACTATCGTAGTTATCGTAGGTTGGGTTGAGTGGTGGAATACCAAGAACGCTCCAGTTTATACAGGATTCCAATTCTTGATGAACTATCCGTATAGGTAGATGTAGTGAAACCCAACAACTCATACGTTAGAGGTGTAAGAATGTGTTGGGTGCTGTATTTGCCAGATATAAATACAGGGGTCGTCAATCTTCTTCAAATCGGATTTTCAAGGAAGCAGCGTGCCCCTCAAGTCCTTCTACCTCCGCGAGCTTGACAACTGACGGTGTGACTTTCGCCAAGGCAGTCTTGGTATAAGAGACAAGGCTTGTTTTCTTGAGAAAATCGTCAATGTTTAGGGGTGAGGCGTAACGTGGAGCGGTACCAGTTGGTAAAATCGCGTTGGGCCCAGCAATGTAATCTCCAACCGCTTCTGGAGAATAAGGCCCGACGAAGATAGCTCCGGCATTTTCGACATCTCCAAGCCAGTCCATAGGATTCTCTACGTGGAGTTCGAGGTGTTCCGGGGCAATTTCATTTGCGAAAGCTACGGCTTCAGCAATATTGGCTGTTACAAAAGCAACACCGTAGTTTTTAAACGCTTGTGTCAGAAGATCGTGGCGAGGTAAGGATTTACCTTGTACCTCAATAGCTGTTTTGACCTGTTCGGCGAAACCCAATGAGGGGGTAACAAGGATCGCAGCACACTCGGGACCATGTTCTGCTTGTGAGATGAGATCGGCAGCGACATAATCCGGGTCAGCTGTGCTATCAGCGATAACAAGAATTTCGCTTGGACCTGCCAATTTGTCTATATCGACGTGTCCATAAACCTCTTTTTTCGCAAATTGTACATAGAGATTCCCGGGACCGACAATTTTGTCGACAGGTGGAATCGTGTCGGTCCCATACGCCATCGCTCCTACGGCTTGTGCACCGCCACATTTGTAGATTTCTTGAATGCCACATTCCGCTGCAGCGACGAGCATATACGGATTAATATTCCGGTTGCGCATTGGGGCAGTACAGACGGCTATCTCTTTCACACCAGCGACTGTAGCTGGGAGCACGGCCATCAATAAAGAGGAGACCAAAAGCTGGCTAACAGATGGCACACAAACCCCGATGCGCTTCAAAGGACGAATCAACTGTCCGAGCACTACGCCATTTGCCTCAGTTGACATCCAGGAAGTCCGCAGCTGCTTTTGGTGAAATCGCTCAATGTTGGTTCGGGCGTGTGTAATTGCCTCAATATATTCGTCGGTGACTTCTGAATAGGCGTTCCCAATTTCTTCTCTTGAGACCTTCAGCTCTTTGGCGGAGATACGCGGAGCATCTAACTTACGTGTATATCGCACAACAGCTTTATCGCCTTCGGCCTGCACATCGCTCAAAGTGCGATTGACTGTTTTCAAGATACTTTCATCTTCCAATTTACCGCGTGCTTTTAACTTTGAGAGGAAAGTATCAGCCTCTGTGGTATGGGTTTCAACAATTCGTAGCATTCGTGAATAACCATTCCTTTCTATTTACCAGAGTGATTAATCTTTGACTCTCTTAATATTCGCACCGACGTTGTTAAGTTTTTTCTCAATAGACTCGTACCCACGGTCAATATGATAGACCCGCGAGACCACGGTTTCACCTGACGCTGCCATCCCAGCCGCAACCAATACCGCGCCAGCACGTAAATCGGAAGCCATTACAGGCGCACCACTGAAGTTCGGCACACCATTGATAATCGCTTTGCCACCATCAAGCATGATATCCGCACCCATCCGATTCAGCTCCGCTGCATGGATAAACCGGTCTGTGTGCACATTTTCGTTGATAATACTGGTGCCCGATGCCAGACAGAGCATTCCCATGATTTGCGCTTGCATATCCGTCGGGAAGCCCGGGAATGGAGCCGTAGAGACATCAATGCCTCTTATTTCGCGCGGTGTTGTGACTCGCACGCCATTATCATCCCAGTCTAACTCAACGCCTGCCTCAGTGATCTTCTCTGAAATAGCCGGAATTTGTTGCTGCGTAATTCCCTTAACATAAACATCGCCTCTGGTAATAGCACCGGCAACAATGAAAGTACCTGCCTCAATGTCGTCAGAGATGACGGTATGTTCAGTCCCGCGTAGCTGCTTGACACCGCGAATCGTTAGAACAGATGTACCGATCCCTTCAATATCTGCCCCCATTGCCTTGAGGAAACAGGCGAGATCGGAGATATGCGGTTCACACGCTGCGCCACGGATGACAGTTTTCCCCTTGGCTAAGGTGGCGGCCATCAAAACGTTGGCTGTTGCACCAACACTCGGTCCGTGTTGACCTGTAAGATACATCTCTGTGCCGGTTAAGCGTTCTGATTGCGCGTATATATACCCCTTTTCCACTCTCACTTCCGCACCCAGATGCTCCAAGCCACGAATGTGTAAATCAATCGGTCGCGGACCGATTGCGCATCCGCCCGGAAACGATACTTTTGCTTTGCCAAGCTTGGCAACAAGGGGACCCAACACATAGATGGACGCGCGCATTTTTCGCACGAGTTCGTAAGGTGCTTCATATTCCAAGTGGTTTATCGGTTCAATGTAGAGTGATGAATTTTTAAATTTTATTGTGGCACCCAACCCTTCCAACACAGCGCGAAGGGTCATTACGTCTGTTAAGTTCGGCACGTTATGTAGGACACTAACACCGTCACCGAGAATCGCAGCAGCAACCGCGATCGGAAGAACCGCGTTTTTACAGCCACTGACCCTTCAAGTCTGGTACCGCCTTTGATTATTAATTTTTCCATTTTCCGTCTCCTTCAGAAATCTTCATCGCGGGATAGGTGGATTTTTATTTTCTCTATAGCATAAACGATGCCAATTGGGTACCTGTTACAAACTTAGACGTTACAAGGCTTTTTGGTTTAAAGAATTGTGTCAAAATAGACACATGTTATCTATATTTCGCAGAATTTGCTTGTATTGACAGGCAATCTTTGATAATATATGATTCTTGTAAGACAGAAGTCGTCGGTTAAGAAATGCTTATGGAACAAGCTGCCGAAACTTGTGGGCTCCAGGAAGCGGTGAATTGTAACAAAGTTCCCTCTTAACTGAAAACTGATAACCGATAACTGATAACTATAAAAAGGGAAAACAGATGGCAGACAAAACATATCGTGTCGGAATTATTGGATGTGGTGGTATGGGACGTTCCCATGCAAATAATTGGAGCAATACCGGGCGTGCCGAAGTGGTTACCGCTTCGGATATCAGCGAAGCATCCGCAGCGAAATTCGCTGAAGAATTCGGACTTCCAACCCACTATACCGATTTCGGTGAAATGTGCAAAAAAGAAAATTTGGACATCGTCAGTATCACTACTTGGCAGAGCGTTCGCGCCGAACCGACAATCGCTGCTGCTGAAAGCGGGGTCTTAGGTGTTATTACCGAGAAACCGATGGCGGCTTCCGTCGGTGATGCCCAGGACATGATGGATGCTTGTGAGAAGCACGACGTGAAATTGGTTGTCGGGCACCAACGCCGGTTCAGCCCACAGAATTGCGAGGCACGCCGACTCATCCAAGAAGGTGCAATCGGTCAACCACAAGCCATGCTCCGTCGCGACGGACATGGATTACTAAATCGTGGAACGCACGAAGTTGACGAGATGCGTTTTATTCTTGGTGATCCAGATCCGTTATGGCTCATTGGTCAGGCAGCACGGAAAACTGACCGTTGGGAACGCCGTGTCAGGACCGAAGACCTTTGCATGGCAGAAATTTGTTTTGAGGGCGGTATCCGCGGTATCTACGAAAGCGATTTGCCAGAACCCGGGCTGCGAGGCGATGCGGTTTATGGGGATGATGGACAGCTGCGCCGTGGTAGTGATGGCACGATTGAACTCTTGAACAGCAAAGCCGCTGGGTGGCAGACCATCGAACCCCGACAAAGTGAACCGAATCAATTTAACGAAATGTTAGCATGGATTGAAGGCGATGTTGATGAACACCGAAACGCTGGCAGACACGGGCTTTGCACGATAGAAATCCTGATGGCGATTTACGAATCTTTGCGCATTCAGGACGTAGTAACCTTTCCCTTAACAACGCGTCCGAATCCGCTTGACCTTTTGGTTGAAGGCGGTAAGTTACCGGTCTTTGTTGAAGGACGTTACGACATCCGTGCGCCGTTCCCAGAACAGAAGAAGTAGCGTGATAGGTGTTGCTCTTTGGCTATCGGTTTTCGGATAAGAACACTATGTAGCGTTTGCAGAATTCGCAACTGCCGCAATAGTCATCAGTTGTTAGTTATACTAAAGCCCATAATTATTGAAACACATCAAGTCGAAGCGATTCCCATCTTATTCCCCCCCCTGATAAGGGGGGTTAGGGGGGTTATCTTCGTAAAAGTGTTCATTTATTTTCGGATTTTACTATAAGAGGTGTTTCTGTAACAATCTACCCAAACTTGGACTACTCATAGGAAACAGTAAATTGTTACAGAATCGCTCTCTAACTGACAA
>JAPPDN010000617.1 GCA_028824575.1 Candidatus Poribacteria bacterium
CTGACATTTCCGTCTTAAATGAAGATGACGAGCCCATCGTTCCAGAAGGAGTGATTGACCCACCTATCAACAAGGCTCTGATGCGAAAACAGTCATTCAGACGGACAAAGAATAGGCGCAACTCATGAATTAGAGGCAACAGCAGCCTGCTGGAAACACACAGAGAAATAGTGAGTTGATGTGTATTAGACTGGCGTGGAGACTGCTATAGAATTCGCTGAAGTCCTTATGGGATAGGGATACTATTGGGAGCTTATTCCAATCAATCTTGGGAGGGTTTATTACGGCATATCCATGCAGGAGGTGAGAGGTGTTCAAAGAACAGGAGCAAATCGTGCTCACTGCTGATGTATTTGGTGATGAAGGGGAAGAACTGAAATCGGGTGACGCAGGTACCATCATCCACATCCACCCGGATAAAGAAGCTCTTGTAGTAGAGTTCATGTCTCTCAATGGAGACACAGTGGCTGTCGCGACAGTATTGCCGTCACAGGCGCGTCCCGTGACTAACGTGGATCTCACACACGCCAGAACGTTTCCCGCAACCGTCTGATCGCTCTTGTATCGACAACCCTGAGGAGCGACTCATCTACGAGATTAAAGCGGCAGACAACAGCGGGACGTATTGAACAGCCCTTATAACGAAATATTGTAACTAACGAAATGACGTACAGAAGGAAAATTCAACGTGAATATTGATTCCATACACTTCAAGGGACATCTTTGTTTTCAAAAAGAGTGGGCTGGCTTCGACACAATCAAGCCTATCAACATCATTATAGGACGTAATAACTCTGGAAAATCGCACCTCCTGGATTTGGTTGAAGCATTATGTAACAAAGACAAAATTGACAGCCAAAATTGGCAATGTCGATGTAGTGGCGTATTAGACGAGGAGTCATTGAGAAGTGTGTTTCCCGAAAGTCAAAGAGGCGGTGAATTGGGAGGAAATTCCTGGAATGAACAAGAAAATCACTGGCAGACACACGGACGACATTTTGTCCATAAGTCAGTAACTTGGGAGGTTGACGACAACGGGAATATATCTAACGAAGTTTTCCCCGACGATTTCAACTTAAATTCCCCTTATGGTGAAAGCTCAACCAATGCCCGGCTCTTACTAATTAGACAGCTTCTACAAAATACAACTCACCCGTTTAACGAGCATTCATTCCGCAGGCTTCTCGCTGATCGAGACATTAAAACCGAGCCAGCGACGGTCAAACTAACTCTTGGACCGGACGGAAATGGAGCCTCCAACATAATCCGGCGTTTTATCCTTACCGCCAACGAGGAATTTCCGCGAGAAGTTATCCAGCGAGAACTTCTGAAAGCTCTGAATTCTATTTTTGGGAATGATGGTCAGTTTTCAGAAATCCAGGTACAACATCATGACGAAACGCCAGGTGAGAAACAAGACCATTGGGAGATCTATCTCGGCGAAGATAAGAAGGCTTGATTCCCTTGAGCAAATCGGGAAGCGGGCTGAAGACCATTATTCTGGTTCTGTTGAACTTATTGGTCGTGCCCAAGGCCAAGATAGAGGAGAACAGCAACAAATCTGATTTTGTATTCGCTTTTGAAGAACTCGAAAACAATCTTCATCCCGCACTCCTGCGGCGGCTTTTTCAGTATATCGAAGAATACGCCATCAATGAAAAGGCACATATCTTTTTGACCACTCATTCAAGCACGGCATTGGACTTCTTTGGTGTCTCGCAAAATGCTCAAATAATCCATGTTGTGCATGATGGCGAGTCAGCTTGGGTAACACCTGTTTCCGCACACTTTGACCTCCTCAGAGTAGCATCCGGATTGGGTGCGAAGCCATCTGATTTGCTCCAGACAAATGGCATAGTTTGGGTGGAAGGGCCATCTGACCGAATCTATCTCAATCGCTGGATTGACCTCTACTCGAAAGGTCGTTTTCAGGAGGGTCGAGATTATCAGTGTGCATTCTACGGTGGAGCACTTTTGGCACGGACACAATTCAAGGCTCCCGAGGAAGCAGAAACCGATCTTGTGAATCTGCTCCGGATTAATCCAAATATCATCGTCGTGTGTGATGGGGACCGAGCCTCCAAAGACTCTGAGATAAAAGGTAGGGTGAAGAGGATTAATACGGAGGTACAAAAAATACTTGATGCTCATATTTGGATAACCGATGCTAAGGAAATTGAAAATTATATTCCCGGTTCTGTTCTTGAGAAGACATTAGACCTTTCAGGACTTCGTGATCCTGAACAGTATGAGAATTTTTTTCCTCGTAAAAAAGCCTGTTCCGAGTCATATATCGAATCTAACCTGAATCGGCGTAATGTCGATAAGGTAGATTTAGCCATGGCAAGCATTCCGCACATGACAAACGACATAATGGCGAACCGATTTGATTGGGAAGAACACATGAAAAAAATTGTTGCTCGTATAAAATTCTGGAATTCTTGAAGAGCCTGCATCGTAACCAGTGAATATGAGATATTGGAGTTCAAGAACACAACAAAAACCCGGTAGGAAGTGGCTATAACAATGTGGCAGATTTTCGACGGTGAGAAGATTTCCGAGACAGCGTCGCGGATTTTGCCCAAACCGTCGAGAGAGAAGATTCAATAGATACTGTCTGTTAAATCTACTGAACACGCTGAGATTTCGCAGACACTGTCTGCAAAATTGGCGTACTTAGCATTTGTTGACGAAATTCCTGCAATTGGACCGACACCGTCGGACGAATCTGTTTCTCTGCTATCAGTCGCATTGCGTCTCATGGAAGACGCAATTATGGAGAAATGAACCTGTAGTATGACCCAGATTAGGATATGGCCATGCCCCTTGATGAAATCTCAGCGTTAGTCCAAACCGGTGAATCCGAAACGCTGGAGTTCAAGAGCACGACAGGAACTCGGCGGGAAGCGGCCAGAACCATTTGTGCTATGCTCAACCAGCACGGCGGGCAGGTATTGTTCGGTGTGACATCAGAGGGAAATGTGGTTGGACAGCAAGTGAGCGAACGCACCATTGAGGGGTTGAGTGCTGAACTTCAGAGAATAGATCCCCCGGTGTTTCCAACGGTTGAGCGAGTGTCCACAGCGGAAGGTCGTGAGGTGCTCGTGGTTCGCGTAAGTCAAGGGACAGCGAGACCTTATGCGTACCGAGGCACCACCTATCGCCGGGTTGGAAATACCACTGTAGCGATGTCGGCTGACGAGTACAACCAAATGCTCTTTGAGCGTATGCACAGCGAACAGCGTTGGGAAAATCAACCCGCTACTGGATGGACGGTGGATGATCTGGATGTGGGAGAAATTCGACGCACAGTGGCAGAGGCGGTCCAACGAGGCCGACTGGAGGAGACTCTGAGTCGGGACCCGGAGGATCTCCTGCGCGGACTGGGGCTTTTGCGTGACGGCGTGTTATTCCGAGCGGCGGCGGTGTTGTTCGGCAAAGCCGAGCGCATCGAGTTCGATATGCCGCAGTGTTTGCTTCGCGTTGCCCGTTTCCGCGGTCTCGACAAGATGGAGTTCCTGGACAATCGTCAGTTCAATGGCAATGCTTTCGCACTGCTCGCCAGCGCAGAACGTTTCCTGCGCGACACCTTGCCAATCGCTGGCAGGTTCGAGCCGGACCGCTTTGAGCGTATAGACGAACCGCTCTATCCGCCTTTAGCCACGCGCGAAGCACTGGCGAATGCACTGTGCCATCGCGATTACTCCATTGGCGGCGGCTCAGTAGGGGTGGCGATCTACGACGACCGCCTTGAGGTGACATCCTCTGGCCCACTGCACTTCGGGTTGACCCCCGAAAAATTATTTGCACCACACGAATCGCGCCCATGGAATCCACTGATCGCTGGCACTTTCTACCGTCGTGGTGTCATTGAAAGATGGGGAAGTGGAACCCTCAAGATCGCGGAGCAAGTGAGTGCAGCGGGTCTTCCACCCCCTGAGATAGAAGATGACGGAGGGTGTGTTACTGTGCGCTTCCGACATGGTCACCCCCTGATACAACAGTCCACTGGAACCGACTCAATCAAACGGCAAGAGGCCATTCTCGCGTTGTTGGATCGTGCGGAGGACGGTCTGGCTTTGCGCGAGATCCGCGCCCAGTTAGGGCCACAGACCAACGAACGACGATTGCGCGAAGATCTTGCCATACTCAAGAACCGAGGTCTAGTCGCACCCGTGGGCTATGGCCGAGGGGCGCGTTGGAAACGCCTATGAAGACTGCGGTTGGCTTATTCTGGCTTATTCTGGCTTATTCTGGCTTATTCTGGCTTATTCGACGGATCTTGGCAAACGATATGTGTTTAATGAACCTGGCTCCGAAGCTATGACAAGCTGTGACATGGAGCTATGACAATGTGCATCCAACTCTGGAAACCACAACATGACCGACCTTAAAATCACAGAGGCTGGCACTGTCCAATTCCCCATGGTTCGCCACGCAGCCGAGATTGGTTGGACCGCGATCTCGCCCAGTGTTGCCAGACAGAGGCGCGGCGATGAAGCTGAGATGCTATTTCGCGACGAACTCGAAACAAAGCTCGGCGAGTTCAATCCGTGGATGTCTGCTGACACCATACGTCAGATCATTGAGCGGATAGAGGCAATACCCCCGACGATTGAGGGAAACCGCGAGATGCTCAATTGGCTACGCGGAGAGCGGCAATGGTATGATGAGTCCGAAAACCGACAACGGCATGTCCAGTTCATCGATTTTGAGCATCCAGCCAACAATATTTTTCACGTCACATGGGAATGGAAGATCAAACCTCCATCCCGCAAGGGCAACCGAGCAGACGTAATGTTTGTCATCAACGGCATACCAGTCGCCATTGTCGAACACAAGAACCCGAAGACCGCCAATGCTATTGAACGGGGTATCACCCAATTGCGACGCTACGAAATGGAAACGCCCGAGTTGATGGGAATGGCGCAACTCTTCAACGTCACGCATCTCCTCGAATACTGGTACGGTGTCACCTGGAACACTTCGCGTCGTTTTATGGCACGCTGGAAAGAACGTCCGGATGAGACCTATCGGTTCGCAGTACAGTCCTTCTTTGAGCCAACAGATTTTCTACGCACACTGCGAGACTGGATACTTTTCTATGTCGAAGATGGCGAGACGCGGAAATCTGTACTGCGCCAACATCAACGCCGCGCAATCGACCGCATTCTCGAACGCTGTGCCGAACCATCCAGGCGTCGGGGGCTGATATGGCACACCCAGGGATCTGGCAAAACCTTTACACTACTCACCGCCGCACGCCTGATTCTGGAACACAAGGAACGGTTTCACACGCCAACCGTGGTGGTAGTCGTAGATCGCAGAGAACTCGAAGGACAACTCAAGGAATGGGTTGAACGCCTGCTCGGTGAAATGCAGCAACAGGACATCGCGGTATGGCGTGCAAACTCCAGGGACGATCTCTGGGACCTGCTCAAAACCGACAAACGCGGGCTAATCCTATCTATGATCCACAAATTTGAAGGCATTGAGCGGAATGCCAACACCCGCGACAACATCTATGTTTT
>JAPPDN010000193.1 GCA_028824575.1 Candidatus Poribacteria bacterium
CAATTTTAGGTATGCTGCTAACTGTTTCTTGCCTGCTTGGTAGCGACTATCGCCTCGCCAAATCTTTGTCTCAATAATGTATTTTCGCTGATTGTGCGTGATGAGGATATCCATTCTGCCACGACCGGTTTGGACCTCTATGTGCATAACACCACCGATACGTCTAACAAACTCGTCAAGATAGGCGAGTAGAAGGTGCCGTCCTACCGATTCTTGCGGCGTATCCGGTACCTGCAAAATTCTGAAACCTGCCCGTGCTATGAAATCTCGGAAGTTATCAAGTAACGCCTCCATCTCAATCTGCCCTGTAGATGTGAGATACTCATGAAGTCCTTCGCCTGTATCTTCTGGGAAGTATTCTTGCTCTAACCCGTTTACGAGTGGCTTGAACGTCCTCATAATCCGGTAGAGATAAATCGGATTGAGAATCTCACACATCCCATCAGGCCCTTCTTTAATAACGCCATAAGTGGCAAGTTCACTGATAATGTCATCGTCGAGATTGAAGTCTACGCCTTCTTCACGCGCCATAATCCGCATCAGAACACTTTCAAAGCGTGGATTCCTGCGGATATTGGTCGTCAGATGTTCAATGTTGGTATTCCGTCCACGGAGTAGTTGCGTATATGCCGTTGAAAAGTGTGCCATCGTAATCGGTTCGGTCTTCGGAATATCTAACTCCTCCGTGAGGATCTGCGCGAATCGGTTGACAAGAACAGGTTGTCCAGCGGTCTGCTTATGAATCGATTTAATTACCTCTGGATCAAACTGTTGACCAACTTCTTCCATATATTGATCAAGGAGTTCTTGTACCTGTTCAAGTGTGAAGTTCGGTAAGTTGAACTCATCTTGGATATTGAACGGGGAGATCGACCTGTCGTAGTTCAGCTGCGTAATACTTTTGACCCCAACAATGCCAACACTGTGCGGACATCGAGAAACGGCGTTTGAGACGTAGATACGGCGGAGTGAATGTAGAAAACCTCTCACGGCTTCCTTTGGGATGCCATCAAACTCGTCTATGATAAGGATGACGCGCTGATCACCCAAAAACTTGGAAAAGTTTCTAAAAAATCTTCCCATCGAGAGATGATCGGTTATCTCTGCCTTCCCCAAAAATTCTGTCAATGCTTCAGAAAACACCTCTCCGCGCCGCGCAAAAATATTTTCTATCTCCTCGAGAAGATCCTCGTAGAGATAACTATAAAAAACCGATGGCGAGCAACCCTCATATTCTTCAAAATTCAACGGAATTGGAAAGTACGCAGGTTCTTCCGCTGCGAATACGTCTAAGGCACGCTGGAAGAAAGTCGTCTTGCCGGTCTGCCGTGGCGCGAAGATAACGATATAGCGTCCCTCTTTGACACGCATAACGAAATCCGCAAGTTCAGTCGCGCGGCTGACGACATAGTTTTTCTCTGGATGAACGGGACCTTGCGTTCCAAAGCGTCTCATCTCTCTTCCCTTAAATCGTGATACTAAGTGTAAGTTTTCTTTTATAGCAGACAATTTGAATAAGAATATCATACCCGGATTTTATTGTCAAATGCTTTGCAGGTTTCAAAAGTCTTGCATCTGAGAGGTCAATTAGGATATAATGCAGTTGTGCGAAACTTCCAAAACGACCCGCTTTTAGAAAGGAGATTTTAATGACAACTATCAAGTTTCTTGGCAGTATTACCTGTTTACTGACACTTATCTTAAGTGCTCAAAATGTCCATGTCCAGCAGTCTTTGGCAGCAGAAGCAGATCAGCAGAAACCGAATAAAACGCAGCAGGCGCCTAATGTTACTTTTCAACTTATTGAAAGTATACGGTTTGCGGATGGCACGATAGTGGAATCCATTGCTAAAGATAAGATTGACACCCTTCGGGACCTGCCTATCCGTCTCGGTGAGAATGATCATCTTGATGGCGTAACGCTCACGAAAACGAGGGACGACAAGGTTTATGTACGAACCTGTAGAGAATATGATTCAGCACTCCAGCGTGCCTACTATCCGAGTAGTAATTTTGACATCAAGATGTCATTTTTTTTCAAGCATCCGTGTGGATTGCTCAACGCGCTTGAGAAGGCAAGCGCGCCCAAAAAAAGTTTTATCTCAGACACCAAAGTGGGGGTCGTCAACTTAGAATTGCTCCCTTTCGAGATGTTTCGTGAAAATCTGGCATCTAAATCGAGCTGGGATGCCGACAGAGATTTAGAGACAACCTACCAACAAAAGATTGATAATCAAGAACTCGTCGTTACCGAAAAAAGTCAAAATGTTTTGAATGTTGAAGGATTCGGTATGGGGCAAATGTTAAAGGAGATGGTGCGGGCTGACTTTAACGATGACGGTATCGAGGACGTTTTGCTATTTGAGTACCATCATGTTACAAAAGGCACATACGCCTCCGGTGGGATCATCGTCTTAACCCGTAAATCAATGAATGGAAAATTTGAATTGCTCCGACCCCCTGCGTCTCAGGAGTCTGCTGGATTTCCATATTGGCTATAATAAATATGAACTTCCAAACACACTGCAACCGTTACCTACAAAACATCCACCGCACGCAAACCAGCACCGAGGCAACCCCAGAACTCTCCCTATACCCACACCTCCAAACCTTCCTTGAAGAGCTACTCGTTGACCTGGGCAGGGATACCGTCCAATTAACACAAGAACCGAGACGCTTGGATCAGATCGGGAGACCGGACTTTATTGCAATCGATGGGTTGCTGCCTGTCGGTTATATTGAAGCGGAAGCCTACGGTAGAGATTTGGACGCGCTCACAGGACACGCGGCAGCACAGAACGCGCGTTTCATCGAAAACCTCGATAACTTTATCCTCACCAATTTCGTCGATTTTCGACTGTATGCGGATGGGGTGTTACGCGCGACAGCAAACATTGAGGATTCGCCTGAAAATTTAAAGCGGCTACTGGAGCGGTTTCTGGACGCTGGGCAGGTCGAAATCACCTCGCCAGAGGTACTCGCAAGACACCTCGCCAGACGGACACGCGAACTCCAGACACAGATTGCGACGACGCTCACCGATGAAAATAGCGAGATTTACGGGATGTTCTCGGCGTTCAAGGCGCTGCTCATCTCTACGCTGACACCTGCCGATTTTGCGGATATGTACGCCCAAACCCTCGCTTACGGGTTGTTCGCCGCACGCTGCACACTGCCGAACGCGACCCACTTCTCACGACACACTGCTACCGATGCTCTCCCACGCTCAAATCCGTTTCTCGTCCAACTCTTTCATCACGTGGCATCCCCGACACTGGAGACGAATGTCACCTATATTCTGGATGACATCGCGGCACTGCTCCGAAGCGTCCCGACAGAGATGCTCCGCACGGCGTTTGCTGCGAGAAACCATCTCGAAGATCCGGTGATCCATTTCTATGAGACATTTCTCGCCGAATACGATCCGCAGCGACGCGTCGATCGCGGTGTCTACTATACACCCCCACAGGTTATCTCCTATATCGTTCGGTCTGTGGATAGTCTCCTGAAAACAGAGTTGAATAGACCGGACGGTCTCGCCGATGACGACACGCTCATCCTTGACCCAGCGACAGGCACCGGTGGTTTCCTGCTGACGACTTTGGATCACATTAAAGAATATGTTACCGAGACCTACGGCACGGGGGAGTGGACACAGTATGTTAACGCCCAGCCGGTCCGACGGAAACTCGGGGTTGACCTGCTCGGCGCGGCGTATACAATCGCGCATCTGAAGTTAAGTCTGTTCTTGCAAGCGCAAGGCTGGCGTGCAGATGAACGGCTCGGTATCTATCTCACGAATACGTTGGAGCAACCCGACGAAATGCAGCCTTCTATACCCTTTGCAGGGTTTATCTCCGATGAAGCGAACGCAGCATTGTCAGTGAAACGAGACGAACCTATCCTTGTTATCCTTGGCAATCCACCCTATCAGCGTAGATCTGCCAATCCAAGTCGCGTAGGTAGAGAGTTAACTTTTATCGGGGAACTCATTGAGGACTATAAACAAGTCGATGGAGAACCACTCGGCGAGAAAAACTCAAAAACACTTCAATCGGATTATGTAAAGTTTATCCGGTGGGCACAGTGGCGGATTGATAAAAACGGCGAGGGTGTTATTGGCTATATTGTCAATAACAGTTTTCTTGACGGTCCTATGTTCCGTGGCATGCGGAAAAGCCTATTAGACAGTTTTAACGCCATTTATCTGCTCAATCTACACGGGAGCAACAGAAGGACGGAAGCAGTCCCCACAGCACAGAGTGATGAAAACGTCTTTGATATTTCACAAGGGGTTTGCATCTTGTTGTGTGTCAAAGAAAGCGATAATCCTGCGCCAGCAACGATCTACTACGCGGATATGTGGGGGGCCCGAGAAGAAAGATACAATCTCCTTTCGGAGACTGATGTCCAATCCACCGAATGGTGTGCGCTACAATCGATATCTCCGTACTACCTTTTTGTACCACAGGTTACAGACCATAGTGCCGAATATGAAAGTGGATGGGAGATTACCAATATATTCCATGTAGGTTCGGTTGGGGTTGCTACTGGTCGGGATAGATTTACAATTCATCGGACTGCTGAAGAAATTCGTGAAACAGTAACTGATTTTGTTTCACTTTCTGTAGACGAGGCGCGGGAGAGGTACAGGTTGCCAAGGGATACGCGAGATTGGCGGGTTCATTTTGCCCAAGCAGATATCCGTAATCACCCCGATTCCGAACAACACATAAAACCAATTCGCTATCGTCCGTTTGATACACGTTGGACCTACTACACTGGGCGATCGCGTGGATTCCACTCCACTCCTCGTGATGCTGTTATGTCACATCTACTTACGGAAAACCTTGCTCTCTGCGTCTGTCGCGTCGTCAAAAGTCCTGTGTGGCAGCACGCTTTGATAACCAACCAAATTACTGACAAATCCTATATCTCAAATAGAACAAGTGAATCTACCTATGTATTTCCACTTTACTTATATCCAAACCCAGAGGAATTGGGTATATCAACAGAGCGTTCCCTCAATTTCAAATCCGCCTTTCTTACAGCGTTCTCGGAAGCGTTGGAACTCCCGCAGACTGCCCCGTTCAACCTACCCGAAGGCGTTTCGCCGGAGGAGATTCTCGCCTACATCTATGCAGTCTTGTATAGCCCGACCTATCGCGAACGGTATTATGATTTTCTGAAATATGATTTCCCACGCATCCCATTACCAGAGGATATAGAGCAATTCCGTACACTCGCAGCGTTAGGGCAGCGGTTAATGGATTGGCATCTGTTGAAAGACGTGCAGATCCCGGCGGTGCATCGGTTTGCGGGTGAAGGCGATGGCGTTGTCGAAAAAGCGCGCTATCTGGACGGACGCGTTTGGATTAATCCGACCCAGTATTTCACGGATGTGCCGCTTGCCGTGTGGGAGTATGAGATTGGTACGTATCAGGTGTGTGAGAAGTGGTTGAAGGATCGGAAGGGTGAGGAATTACGTCGTGCGGAGTTGCAGCAGTATCGTGCGATTTTGGTGG
>JAPPDN010000423.1 GCA_028824575.1 Candidatus Poribacteria bacterium
CCCATCCCAAGCAATGACATGCCCCCACAGCGCGTAGGTATCCGGCTGAGGAATATTGATAATAAACTCAGCGTAGCCTGTACCACCGCCACCTGTGGCAGGATCCCCTTCCATCCAGATGAATTTCCCATCAGAAGCATCTTTATCATCGGCAATGATCATCGGTTCTACAATCTCGTCTGCCAACTCGGCTTCAAGCGCAATTTCGACTTCAGCTCTAAGCTCCACAATTCCACATAAGAATACAGTAAGTATCATCAGCGTCAATATTGTTCCGTGTTTCACCAAAGGCCTCCTTTCTACTCTCTAAGATACGAGCGGTTGTATTAAACCGCCCGTAGTCAGGTTAAGTCAATTACTATCTCCCTGCTTTCAGCTTTCCCCACGTTGTCGCAAGTTTATCTTGTGGTTCAACAGGCGTTAAAGAATCTTCCGGAATCGGATCGCGAGGGTTGACCTCTGCTTCGTCCTCGGAGAGGTTGTCAGTGATGTAGATAACATCCAACATACAAGCATCTTCCCGGACTGCGATGCGAAGCGTGGTTTCTCCAGCTTCCGCTATCTCCCATTCCCGTTCAAACGTGCCACCATCTAACCAGTGGTTGATACGGTCCCAGTGCCATTCATTGCCTTGTGCGACACCCCAGCGGAACTCGGTGTTCTGGGTTTCTTGCGCGTTTTCATCAGGATCAGCAGGTTGCCAGGTTACCCAGAATGAATCGCTGTTGCCATCCCATGCAAGGACTTTTCCCCACAAGGCGTAGGTGCCCGGCGCTGAAATATGGAGCTTATATTCTGCCCAACCTTCACCACCACCGCCCGTGGCAGGATCCCCTTCCATCCATATAAATTGCCCCCCGGAAGCCGCATCATCATCGGCAACTATCATTGGTGCTTCAATCGTATCCGCCGCTTCTGCTTCAACTGCTCGTTCATAACCATAACTTATGCCGACCGTGAGTAATAAACCGAAGGTGAAAAGTGTACCAAATACCAATGTCTTGAAACACATAAAGATATCTCCTTTTTCTTAGTAAAGTTTTGCCCTTTAGAATGCCTTGGGCATACCTGTTAACTACCATTCTACGGAGCTCGAATTTTGCCCCACTGCTGAATCTGTAATGCTGATGGCACTACTAAAAGTACGTCCGAACGACTGTTAGACCATTTCGGTTGTGCCGCCCAAGCACCGTTGTTAATCAATTCATGGCGTTCGCTGCCATCGGCACGCATGACGTGGATAACCCATCTGCCATCTTCCTCAAATTGAAAAGCGATGGTATCACCATCTGGTGCCCATGCTGGAACCGCTTCATCGGTAGGTGTATCGGTGAGAACTTGTTTATTCCCACCATCAATTGCATCCATGATGTACAGATCAAAGTCAGCAAGTGCTGCCTCGGCATGCATTGAAGCGTACACAATCCGACTCCCATCGGGCGACCAAGCCGGATACGTGTCCATTAGCGGTTGATCCGTCAACCGTTGTTCAACGCCGCTATCTACATTAACGACGTATATATCCCAGTTAAGTTCCCGCTTTGAATGAAAAACAAGCCTGTTGCCATCAGGTGACCAAGCCGGTGCCTCATCTTCAAATGGGTTTTCGGTGAGATGCTCGACCTCGTCATTATTGAGATGAAGCAGATAGATGTCGAAATGCCCACCTCGATTTGATGTAAAGGCAAGGCGCGTGCCATCAGGTGACCAAGCCGGTGCCTTATCTGTCGCAGGGTGATGCGTTAGACGTTGCTGATTGGTGCCGTCAGCTTGCATCACATAAATCTCGTGATTCCCATCTCGTCGAGAGAAAAAAGCGATCTGAGTGCCGTCCGGTGACCACGTCGGATAGTAATCCGCTGCAGGATTGTGCGTGAGATTTATAGGGCGCTTTCCTGCCGTATCTGTCAGATAGATTTCCCAATCGCCGCTCACATCCGAGGCAAACGCAATTGTCATTGGTGGATGTGGTTGCCCCATAGCACTATCAACGACAAAGAGGAACATCACAAAAATACTACTTTGACATACTAACAGAACTCGCATTTTTTGTCTATTTTTTTTAAGATTATCAGAATTTTCCGTCACGCACTTCAAAGTGGGTCGGTTTGCGAAGGGTTGTGCCACCAACCCGCACCCACTCTGCAATCCATTCGATCATTTGTCCTAAAGAGACGTGTGGATACCCAAACAGTTGATGACATTGAGCGGCGTTGCTCAACAGGGCTGTTGATGCCTCTTCCCCATCAAAGTGCGGCGATTTGTTAAAAATCGCCCCGAAACACGACGCAAGGTATCGGATCGAAACCGTCTCCGGGCCCGTCACATTCAGCACCAGCGGTGGACTTTGGCAGTGCGAGAAAGCCCGCAATGCGATCGCGTTTGCATCACCTTGCCATATCACATTCACATTACCCATCTGGAGCGAAATCGGTTCTTCGGCATAAACTTTTTCAGCGATGTCCAACAGTATCCCATAGCGGAGGTCTATCGCGTAGTTCAACCGCAAGATAACTATCGGTGTACCGAATTGCGATGAAAAATAGGTACATATCCGTTCACGACTCAGACAGGATTGCGCGTATTCACCAATCGGATCAACGGGTGAACTTTCAGTCGCACCACCGTGGGAGACCGGAGTCAGCGGGTAGACGTTCCCCGTTGAAAACACAACCAACCGCGCAGATCGAAACTTTTCTGCCACGCGTCCCGGCATATAACCGTTCATTGCCCAAGTCAGACCTTCATTGCCGACTGAACCGAACTTCCTACCCGCCATCAAAATTACATTTGGGATGTCAGGTAGATTTTGCAAGCAGTCTTCCGAAAGCAGATCTGCAGTGATCGTTTCAATACCGGCTCCTTGCAAGTCTTCTTGCACGCTCGGGATCGAAAAACGGGAAACACCTATCACCTTTTTGGCGATACCTGCGTGATCAATAGCGCGTTTCGCCTGCTTAGCGAGTGTTGGGCCCATCTTCCCGCCAACACCAAGGATAAGAATATCCCCTTCCAGCGCAGCAACTGCCGCTATTACCTCGTCTGTCGGTTCGGATAGATGTGACTCTAACTGGACCTCTGTTTGTATCAAGGTGTTACACAAATTTGGCAAGGATTGGGTACCTGTCATGTCATCATCTTATCTAAAGCAAGCATGTTCAGGACTTACGCAGCGTGCTCTTTTGTAGCATAGGCTGTTAGCCTGTGCACTGAAAACGTCTCTGTTTTTTGAGAGTTTACCCGCTAAAAGAACGTCGTATCGTCAAAATTGCGTAAGTCCTGATGTTTAAGGGACAGGTTCTGAAACCTGTCCGCAACGTGTTATCGGATCAATTTAATATTCGCCCAAGATGTGGCGAGTTTACCTTCTGGTTCTACCGGTGTCAGGAATGACGCGGCATCTTGGTTCATGCTCGCTTTAATCTCGTCTGCTGAGAGCGCACGGTCCCAAAGCCTAACCTCGTCAACGCTTCCCGTCCAGGCTTCACCACCCCAAGTGCCGATAGTCACCGCACTCGTGTTTTGGGCAGGCGCAACCGGGTTACCAGACTCTTCCGAGTACGTTACCTCGCCATCTAAGTAGATCTCCACTAAACCGCTGTTATCATCGGTATGGGTATAAGCGAGATAATACCACTTGCCGAGTTCCAATTCTGTTTCGTTATCGTTGATGTCCTTGAATCCGCCGGCAGCACCGTTCGTCCAGACCTTGATGCCGTTGGCTGGATTCATCCCGAACCCGAAACCGATATGTCGAGTTGCACCGCTCGCCCGAGTGCCAAAGATAATGGCGTGTGCGCTTGGAAGCCTGTCCAACTGCACCCACGCTGCTTGTGTAATTGCGCCTTCGATATGAAAGGCGGTATCGTCTTCAACAACGACGTGATCTGCAGCAGCCGCGAATTGGAGTGCCTTCCCGAACTCTCCATCAACCCATTTTGCATTGCCCATCACTTCACCTTCAAAACCGTTTGCGGAAAAGTCTTTCGTTGTGCTACCAGAACCTTCGTCAAGCGGCATGTACAAGACAAGACCGTCCATTAGGTCGGCGTGGGAAAATGCGACACATGCAAGTAAACAAAGTGTGATTATTGAAAAAATCTTCATGTCGTCTCCTTTGTTGAAAAGTGAAAACAGTCTAATAGTACGCAAATAGCAGAAAAGCATGGATATCCTTTCCTACTTGAACCATATCGTAGCAAATTTTCATTTTTGCTTCAAGACAGAAAATGTTAATTTTCGGAAAAGATCAGTCGCGCATTAAGGTGATACGCTTTTTGCACAACGGAATCCAAGCGCGCCGATACCCGCATACGCTGGACTTGTCCCGTGGCGGTTTGAGGCACGCAACCACTCAGGATTGCTGTTCCAACCACCACCGCGTATGACGCGAAAATCTACAATGTTCTTAAAGTCGCTGACGATCTCCTTGACATTATTCGCGCCAGCAACTGGGTTTCGGCGTGGAGAATTCGCATAGAAATCGGCTTGATATTCGTCAAGGCACCACTCCCACACGTTACCTGCGATGTCATGTACACCGTAGTCGTTCGGTGGATACTCGCCGACAGGGGTTGTCTCACCAAGCTTTTTACCGTAGTTTGCCCTATTAAAATTAATGCCGTTGCCCCACGGATACTGTTTTTTCTTTAATCCACCCCGCGCCGCTTTCTCCCACTCCGCCTCCGTCGGTAAACGCTTGTCTACCCAAACAGCGTAAGCCATCGCTGCATACCAACTCACATAACGTACTGGCTGGTCGCGCTCACCAAGAGGGAAATTATTTCCATTCCAGTCCAGCAAGTACTTACCATCGTGGAACTTTTCATTAATCTGTTCTTTCTGCCACACTGGATTCGCAAGAACGAAATCCTTAAATTCGCCGTTGGTTATCTCGTTCGCGTCTATGTAAAATGCGTCAAGGTGAACGGTATGCACCGGCTGTTCGTCGTTATCAGCGTCACCATCATTACTACCCATCTGAAATTCGCCTTCAGGAATCAGAACCATTCCATCTGGGATAATGGGTTCAGGTGCGGGTTCAGGAGCAGGTTCAGGTACAGGTTCAGGTACGGGTTCAAGTACTGATGTACTACTATCAGTACTTGTTGGATCTGCGCGCATCAGTTCTACCGGACCAACTTCCTCGTCTTCTTCACGTTGCCCACAACTGACTATGTAAACAGTTAAAAAACATATAAGTGCCAAACCGAACAGTCTAAATAAGATTTTCATCAAAATTATTTCCTTTATACCAGCGTTACGCTCTTGCTGTAGGAGCGAGCCGTGTCTGCAATCTTTGCTGTAGGAGCGAGCTGCGCTCGCGATCTTCAATATCATCGTCTTGCTGTAGGAGCGAGTGTTTTTGCTTGGGTATTTCTTGTCGCTCGCGATCGTGAAATAGTGCCTTTCTTGCGTAGGAGCGAGTGTTTTTGCTTGGGTGTTTCCGCACGCTCGCGGCGCTCCATATCGTCGCCCTGCTGAAGAAGCGAGTGTGC
>JAPPDN010000145.1:0-2069 GCA_028824575.1 Candidatus Poribacteria bacterium
CGTCGGCATGGCACAGGAGGCGGAGAGGGTCGGCACGTTTGCTGAGTTTACAGAGAACATCTTGCCCCGAATTGTGGATTTAGGCTATAACGCTGTGCAACTGATGGCAGTGAAGGAGCATCCGTATTATGCGAGTTTCGGGTATCATGTAAGCAACTTTTTCGCTGTCTCAAGCCGTTTCGGGACCCCCGAAGAACTCAAAGAACTCGTTGATACTGCACACGGTCTGGGGTTACTGGTTATCATGGATCTGGTGCATAGCCATGCAGTTAAAAATCTCAACGAAGGGTTGAGCCGTTTTGACGGCACGGAACATCAGTATTTCCACGCCGGTGCAAAGGGTGAACACGTCGCATGGGATTCGCTATGTTTCGATTACAGCAAGTACGAGGTACAACGTTTCTTGTTGAGCAATATTCGCTACTGGTTGGAGACCTATCGGTTTGATGGATTTAGGTTTGATGGTGTCACGAGTATGCTCTATAGCGACCACGGGTTAGAGCGAAAGTTTACGGGCTATGCCGATTACTTTGATACCGATGTTGAACTGGACGCTATCGCCTACCTCATGTTGGCGAATGAGGTTGTTCATGCTGTCAACCCCGCTGCTATTTCGATTGCTGAAGACATGAGCGGTATGCCCGGCCTCGCACGTCCTACCGAAGAAGGTGGACTTGGCTTTGATTATCGGCTTGCAATGGGTATCCCGGATTACTGGATCCGGTTGTTGAAAGAGAAACAGGATGAGGCGTGGCATATCGGCGAGATTTACGGCATGTTACGCGATCGCCGTGCAGGTGAAAAACATATCGCTTACGTCGAAAGCCACGACCAGTCAATTGTCGGCGATAAGACGCTTGCTATGCAACTCATGGACGCTGAACTCTATACGAACATGAGTATTTCCACGACGAGCCATCTTATTTCTCGTGGCGTTGCGCTCCACAAACTCATCCGACTCTTGACGTTTAGTTTAGGTGGTGAGGGTTATCTCAACTTTATGGGGAATGAGTTCGGACACCCTGAGTGGATTGATTTCCCACGTGCGGGGAACAGTAACTCCTACTGGTATGCGCGCAGGCAGTGGCATCTTGTTGAGGATGAAACCCTCCGCTATAAACATCTCAACGCTTTTGATCGGGCGATGCAGCACCTCGATGCGACCTACCGTCTGCTTGCTGATGAAAATATCCAGTTATTATTCATTCATGAGGAAGCGAAACAGATCGTTTACGCGCGGGGTGGACTCGTCTTTGCCTTTAACTTTCATCCGACTGAATCTGTCACAGATTGGCGGATCCCCGTACCTGAAAGAGCGGATTACCGACTCGTTCTCAATACCGATGATCCAGTGTATGGTGGTTATGGTGTCGTAGCGGGTGTCCACTATCCGTGGCAAGATGTTGCGATAGAGGGGCAGGCGCAGTCGATTCAGCTTTATGTCCCTGCCCGGAGTGCGCTGGTGTTAGTGTCTAAAAAAAAGTCAAATTCATAAACAGAAAATTGGGTTTAAGAACACCAGAATTAAAAACACCGCATGATTACTTAGGAGGTACGAGTTAAAATGGAAAAGATTAGAGATTATCAAACCGAAGAAGTAAGCGGAGTCGTTGAGGAAGTTCGCGAAATACGGATGAAAATTTCAGAAGAATGCGGACATGATCTCAATCGGTTAATCGCCTATTACCAAAAAGTCGGTGAGGAACTACGGAAGTCTGGCAAATACAAGTTTGTCGATCCGGAACCACCTGTTGAGAAACCCGCGCCCACAGAATCGACGCGTGGTGAAGCCGCAGATTAAGGTGTAGAAACAAACAGCGTCTATTCTCTTGCCCGAATACGTGCCGTATGGACGGTGTTTTCCTTTTGGGAAAAATAGGGACAGCCAACCGTGACCTCTATCGCTACGGTATGTCTATGTTGGGTTGCTGGAGCCAGACACTCCAGCTTTTTTTGTGTCTGGCTACCAGCAATCCAAAGTTTCGTAAATCCGCATCCGTTTTTATCACGTCGTATTATTATCCAACGAATACGCACGGTTTCCGCCGGGACCGCCGCCGATTGCCCAC
>JAPPDN010000145.1:2079-5489 GCA_028824575.1 Candidatus Poribacteria bacterium
ATTGTCTCAATGATTTCGTGGCTCAGGTTCAAGCGATGCCACTGTGCCCAGATGGAGTTGTAACAATTGAAGACAGCACAGCGCGGATTGGATGGATTTGTCCAATCATTCGCGGCATGAACGAGGCTTTCCGTGAAAATAACGACGGAACCCGGCGGGCAGCTATAGTCGTCCATCACCTCACGCATGCTCCCTTCCCACGGCGATTCGCCGATATTCGGACGATATTTGTCAGGACCGCCGTAGTTGAAATGCGCTTTATGGGATCCACTAAGGAAAGAGGTAGCACCTTGTCCTGACTTGACCTCTTCGAGTTCCCAGACGACACGCGTTAGCCCCGCAAAAATCTTTTCACCGGCGACCTGATACCGCATCGCATTCGCCTGCTGCGGTGGACGCACAACGTGCGGCAGCCCGTTATCGCCACGTTCCGACACAGTCCAACCGGGTTCTCGGACAGTGGTAAAAGACCCCTCACACCGAAATCCGTAGCAATCGTCGTGTTGTGCAAAAGGGGCCTCGGACAGAATTTCATTTAGAACCCCTACAATTGCAGGATGGTCAAGGAGGTTCTGAAGTGCACCTTGATAACTCTGTCTTGCGCCCGCATACACTTCTGATTTCATCTCTTCGATTTCTGAGTCTGATAATATTGATGGTAATAAAATCCAACCCCGTAAGTCGAAGAAAAACTTCTGTTCAGGTGTCATCAGGACGGATTCATCATTAAACGTTTCTTTTGGCATGGATATCTCCTTATGTGGTATTATTCTCCAACGAATAAGCGCGGTTTCCGCCGGGAGCGCCACCTATTGCCCAAGTGCCACGGAATAAAGATTGGCGTTTTGGCGGCATCTTTTCTATGATTTCATGGCTTAGATTCAACCGAAACCATTGCGCCCATATCGAGTTGTAACAATTAAACACAGCACAACGCGGATTGTCAGGATTCGTCCAGTTATTGGTAGCATGTACAACGCTCTCAGTAAAAATAAGTACCGACCCAGGCGGACAACTATAGTCCTCCATCATATCCTTTATCTGATTCTCCCAAGGGGATTCACTAATATTTGGACGGTATGGGTCCGGTCCACCATAGTCGAAATGCGCCTTATGAGAACCACTTAGAAAAGTCGTACCCCCCTGTCCGGCTTTCACTTCTTCAAGTTCCCAAATCACACGTGTGAGCCCTGCGAATATCTTTCCACCGGCGACCTGATACCGCATCGCATTCGCTTGTTGTGGCGGTCGTACGACATGCGGTACCGCAGTACCGCTATCAGAAGCAGTGCTCCAGCCAGGTTTCCTGACCGTCGTAACCGAATTCTCACATCGGAAGCCGTAGCAATCGTCAAAAATAAATCGTTCATCAGCAAGGATTTCGTTGAGAACACCTACAAGAGCAGGATGATCGAGTAAATTCTGGAGTGCGCCCTGATAACTGTGTCTGGCACCTGCATAGACTTCCGCTTTCATCTCTTCGATTTCCGATGCTGATAATACCGATGGTAATAAAATCCAACCCCGTAAGTCGAAGAAAAACTTCTGTTCGGGTGTCATCAATTTCTCTCCTGGAGCCAACGGCATTGGATCATTAGAATTACGGACTTCTTTCATAACAATCAAATCCTTTTATGGACAAACTGTCCAAATACTACAATGCCTGTTTCAATCCAGGCAAGAAATAATCCTTAACGACAACCTCCCAACTCATCCGGGAAGCGATGTCGTAACCTTCTCGCAGCATATCCTCTACATCACGGGGTTTACGCGGTAAACGTCCTAAGAGTTTTGCAGCGATGTCTCGACTATTCTCCATTTCAATCGCGTTCCGTTCCGCTAAGCCAATATGCAGCACATCGTCTAACGATTTCGGCGGGATCTGCAGCTGCGTATAGTCGGCAACGACGATATTCGGGACTTCGCGGTTGTCGGTGGCACGTTGAATGAAACCACAACATCCACACACATTGCTAACGACGCAAATTGCGCCGAAACTCAACGGCTCCACTTGGGCGATCCCGAAGGGTTCATAAATAGATTGCCCAAACTCTGCATCACTCCCCTTACGGATGTCCATGAACTCCATCTCTACCGGCATCCGTTTTCCGCAAGCAGCCTGGCTCCACCCAAACTGATTGACAAAGACGACTTTGATCGCCTTAGATTGTAGGTTGAAAGCCGAGACACCGTTGTTCAATTCGATTTCTGCACCGACGAGATCCGGGTAGCCGATTTTATGATACATGGGCCAGCCGTATGCTTCCTCCATTTCGTGAATGCTTTCGTTCGGTCTTCCTGTTGCAATTTCTGTGGAGAGGATGAACAGCACAGCGGTCTTATCGTTAGAAGCGAGCAAGGCATCCAGATGCATGAGTACCTGTAAATCTCGCCACAGTCCCTTGCTTTTAACGAGCCGCGTTACGTGTGTAAAGACGTAATCGGGGCGATAATCTAACAACGTTTTCGCATATTTTTGGAGCAATGCTTTCGATGTTAATTTTTCTTGTAGACTCACCTCAAACGCGGGGATGCCGTTGTAAACGAGATTAATCGGAAAATCCTCAAACGGTTTTGCCAAGAACCGGAGTTCGTCTACAACGAGATCGCCAACCGCGAAAATGGTATCACAGAGGTGTGCCTTATCAATCAAGGCGTGCTTGAAATACCAGAACGGATCGTCGAACACATCGCGGATGGATTGTCCTTGCGCTTTTGCCTGATCTAAAGCGTTGTAAAAACGGACATCGTGACCCGGGTGTCCTTCAACAATCGGACGTATCGTTGCCACTTCGTGCGCGTAGAAGACCGTACGTATGTTCTGCGCTTTTTCGTTGCTCTCCCGTTCAATAAGCACTTTGAGCGCGAGGGGCATCCCCATGAATTCGTGCGAGACGACAAACACAGGGGTCGTTGTCTCTTCACCGATGATTGCTTGCAGTGCGGCATACGCAGGTTCGGCAAGGCGGACATACTCCTCAAACTCCCATTCACTCTCGTAACGATTTGATTCTATTTGGAAGTGTTCGTAGAGTTGCCATTTGAATTGTCCAGTCAGTGCTTCGTTGCTGCTGGATACGTTCACCAAGATAACATCCGTGAGGGTGGTAACTTTTTTATCTTTATCCTCAAATCGGCGTTGTCCGTAGACGAGTTCCACATGGTAGGTCTGCTCAATTTCGCTGAGAGCTTTTGCGTGGGGCGTATCTGTTATCCCACTGCTCGCGTGGTACAAAAGGGTATCTAATCCCCCCAAATCGGCACCCGAAAAGAGAGGACCGACGAGAAAGGTACGTTCAACCGCTGCGTTGTAGTTGTGGGTTGTTAATAACCCTTCCAAAACTGCACCGATGCCCCCCATTTTTTGGATGGCTTCGTGTGTCACATGAACAACAATACTCAATTTTTTA
>JAPPDN010000943.1 GCA_028824575.1 Candidatus Poribacteria bacterium
CTCGTTGATCTCAACGCAGACGGCGAAACCGACTTCTACGAGAATTTTAACAATGATGCCTACAACAGTGAACACTTCCACGAGCAGGTTATGGACCTGCAGACCGATGCGGCGGGTAACTTCTACTACATGAAATCTGCCCGACATGCACTGCCTGCGCAACACCCGCACCATGGCACGCTTATCCGAGTGTCGCCGGATGGGGAACAATCTACTGTGATCGCTTACGGATTTCGCGCATCAAATGGGCTTGGGATTGGTCCCGGTCCTATATTCTACGGTACAGATCAGGAAGGCTACTGGATGCCTGCCAACCGTCTGAACCGTATCACTGTTCCGGGCAGATTCTATGGTAACCGCTGGGGTTGGTATCCACCGGGCGAACCGCCAAACACCTATGAGCCGCCTCTCTGCTGGATCGCACCTTTTGTTGACCGATCCCCGGCGGCACCGATCTGGATTCCTGCCGGTACCTGGGGGAAAATGGGCGATTCTCTGCTCTCGCTGAGTTACGGTACTGGAAAAGTATACGCCGTCCTTCAGCACCAAACAGAGGCAACTGTACAAGGTGCGCTTACCGAGCTCGGTGTGGAGCTACCTACTGGAGTGATGCGTGGACGATTCCATCAGATCAGTGGGGACCTCTATCTCGTAGGTCTATTTGGTTGGTCGTCTGACAAACAAGAAGATACCGGTTTCTACCGGGTCCGCAGGACCGGTGCTCCCCTCCGAACCCCTGAATCGTTCCGTGCTGTCAGCGGTGGCTTAATCATCAATTTCTACACACCCCTTGCACCGGAGACCGCTCAAAATCCAGAGAACTGGCGGGTGCAAAGCTGGGAATATCGCTGGACTGAACACTACGGTTCGCCACAGTTGAAGCGTTCCAGCGAGGAGGGCAGGGATATCCATTCTGTCCAATCTGCAACGCTCTCTGCGGATGGCAAAACCGTTTTTCTCAAAGTCCCAAGCCTGACACCTACAATGCAGTTCCACGTCAACATCACGGGCAGCTTCGCAGACGGCATCCCCTTGGATTGCTATCTGCACGGCACAATACACACCCTCGAAGATGGACATAGCGCGGAAACTCCATAGTAGTCTGTCCAGTCTAAACTTAGGAGTAGCCCCGTTCGTAGTAGGGCAATTCATTGCCCGTTCTGACCGGTTCACACTGCGAGGCAGTGCGATAAGGCACGTCGCATCTGGGCGAGTACGCCGCAAAAATCGCACGACTACGAACTAATCTATCCACAATTTAAAGATGGACAGAACAATAGTATAAACCGTACGATATTTCGGTTTGACAATTTGAAACATTTCGGATACCCTATTGATATGTCAACAACCACCGAGAAAAAAACGATTCAACCGACTGGAAATTTCCGCGCCATTCCTGTTGAGGTGCCGGAGAACCTCACCAACATCCGAGTCATCCTTTTTGAACCGCGCGAGCCGGGAAATATCGGCTCTGTTGCCAGAGTTGTCAAGGGGATGGGACTGTCGCAACTCTATCTGGTTAACCCTGTTCCGTTCCAAGATGTAGATGCAGCGTGGTACATGGCACACGGTGCGAAGGATATTCTCGAAAACTGCCACGTCGTTCCCGAACTGAAAGACGCGCTTGACGGTATCCAATATCTGGTAGGGACGACACACCGTCGCCGAGATGTCCGTCTGCCGCAGCCCGTACCTGCGAGAGATGCCGCCCAGACCATCGCCACAATTTCACAAGATAAACAGGTCGCACTGCTATTCGGACGTGAAGATTTCGGTTTATCCACCGATCAGATGAGCCTCTGCCAGTTGACAGCAAGTGTGCCGATGGCGACCAAAAACCCGTCCTTGAACCTCGCACAAGCCGTCCAAATCTTCGCGTATGAGGTCTTTGTTGCGAGTCTCGACGAGTACCCGCCCTCCGAGATTGACTATGCCGAAGTAAGCGCCTTGGAAGAGTTCTACGAGCGTGTGACTCGCCTGTTAGATAAGGTAGGCATGTCGCCGTATAATAGCGAATGGGAAACGTATCTGAAATCGTTACGGCGTGTTTTCTCCCGTGCCCCATTAGAATCAAGGGACATCGCCACGCTGGATATAATTTTCTCTACAACGTTTCGGTACATTGAGCGTCTTGAAAAGAAGTTAGACGCGGACTGTTGACTTTCAGGAGCATAGGCTGTTAGTTTCCTTTGTTCGTAGCATAGGCTGTTAGCCTGTGCAGATGTTTGATGAAAACACTATGCGAAACGGACAGAAGTATCCAAACTTTAGTGAGATTAGGACGCAATAATTTAATTTCTGATATAATGTTATAACTTCTTGAACAGTGGTCATAGAAAAATGAGAACATTTAATACCTTTGGTCCCGTGAATCCTGAAGAACATTATGTCGTCTCACGTGCTGAGGAGCTCGCTGATTTCATCAAACGGGTCAAACTCGGACGATATATCGTTATCTTCGCGCCTCGGCAAACGGGAAAAACAACGTTCTTTCAATGGGCTCTTGATGCCCTTGCCGCCGATACCTCAGAAGCCTATTTCCCGATTGAACTCAATTTTGAAGTGTATGAAGACTATCCTGCGTCCGATTTTTACGCCTCGCTCTATAAACGGATTTATGAGGAGATTAAGTGCGTCTTCCAGAAACGCGGCATCGCGCCTTCCGAAGCCTTAAGTCAATTCTTGGAGAACACAAAGCTAACAGACCATGTGGCAATGCTTGAATTCTTTCAAAAGTTCACAAATTTTCTCGGAGATGAGAAACTTGTCCTCATTATTGACGAGTTTGATGGTATCCCTCAAGATGCTTTGCGTGGTTTCCTTCGGTCACTTCGCAGTATCTATGTGCAGCGTTCTATGCGTAAATGCCCTTACAGTGTTGGGATCGTAGGCGTTAAGAACGTTACGCAACTCAATCTGGACCGTTCTATTTCGCCGTTCAATATCCAAGACGAGTTCACTTTGCCCAACTTCACGCTTGAACAGGTCCACGAGCTGCTTGCACAGTATACGGATGAAGTCGGTCAAGCCTTCGCACCTGAAGTTGTCGAGAGTATCCACAGACAAACTGCCGGGCAACCCTTCCTCGTCAACCGATTCGCACAGATCCTAACGGAGGAGATGGCTATCTCGAAAAGTGAGACGATCCAGAGGGTGCACTTCGCAGAAGCACATACGCAACTCCTTGAAGAAACAAACGTCAATATTAACCACCTGATAACCAATATCCGCAGAAACCCGCGTTTTGAAATCATCCTGATGCGAATCGCCTCTTACGAAAGCGGCACCCGCTTCAATCCACACGACGAAATCATTAGTGAACTCGCCACTTACGGTGTCATCACAAAAGGAAACGACGGGATGTGTGAGATCCTCAACCCGATATATCAGCAGCATATCATGCAGGCGTTCAAACCGCTGGTCAATGGGTTGGAGCACGAGTATTTTCCCGAGGATACCCATCAAGGTTTGGTTGATTATCTCACCTCTGCGGGTCAGATTAAGATGGACGCGCTCCTTGACAACTTCCGAGATTTTATTGCGCGTGCAGGCTTTCGGATCCTATTAATCCCGGATACGCCAAAGGAGTTTGTCGGTCAGCATCTTCTCTATGCGTATCTGGATCAATTCGTCCAATTAATACGCGGACATATCTACCTTGAAGGGCAAACTGGGCGCGGCAAAATTGATCTCGCGATTTTCCACAACGCCAAAAAATACATCGTTGAGACCAAGATATGGGAGGGACCTCGGTCCTATCAGTCTGGCAAAAAACAACTCGCAGCATATCTCAAATTAGAGGGCGTAAATGAAGGATACTACGTCGTCTTCGATCATCGTGCCGAGCCAGAACCCCGCGTAGAAACAGAGACAATAGACGGTTTGACGATCCGAAGTTACGTCATTCCTGTCGTCCAAGAAGCACCCTCACAACAGATATAGGACTTACCGACTAATGTGTCTATTGAAGGCTAAAGAAAAAAACCAAATGCCCCTAAGAAAATAGAGGATTTTACTTGAAATTCTGGAGCGTCCTAACGTATCATATATGTATAGAAATTGGATAGTTCGATAAGTGCAAAATGTTTATAGAACAGACGAAAAATGCGATACATCAAACCCATCGTTTGGCTCATCTTTATCTTTTCCGGTGCCAGTGGTCTCATCTATCAAGTCATTTGGATGCGGCAACTGACGCTTATCTTCGGTAGTACCGTCTTCGCAACGAGTACCGTTCTCACAGCGTTCATGGGTGGACTTGCGCTCGGCAGCTACTACTTCGGGAAGAAGATTGACGAAAGCACGCAATCACCCTTGCGGATTTACGCGCTGTTGGAAGCCGGTATCGGTGCGTTTTGCCTTGTCTGGCCACTTATCTTAACCGTACTGGGTGCACTCTATGTCCTGATTCATCGCAATATCACATCAGAATTCTATACGCTTTCACTCATTCGGTTCGTGTTAACATTCGGGGTCCTGTTAATTCCGTCCACATTGATGGGCGGTACGTTGCCAGTCCTGACCCGTTTCTTTGTGAAAAAGCTTGAACAACTCGGCACAAACATCGGGATCCTATACGCCTTGAACACTTTCGGCGCAGTCATCGGCACTGTAGCAGCAGGCTTTTTCCTGATTGAGGCGTTAGGTATCCGATGGACGCTCGGTGTTGGCATCGCTATCAATTTTGCTGTCGCTGCGATTGCGATAGTGTTAGCACGGAAGGCGTTAGCAACAGAAGCAGATGAACCTCAAGAAGAAACACAACAATTGGAGTCTGAAGATGTCACGCATCAACCTGAAAGACTTCTCGTACTGTGGGCAATAGGCATCTCAGGTTTCTGTGCTTTGGCTTACGAGGTGTTGTGGACCCGTATCATGGTCTTCTTCCTCGGTAGCACGACCTATGCGTTCGCGACGATGCTCGCGGCGTTCCTGTTCGGCATCGCTTTGGGGAGCATAGTGCTTGCGCGCTGGGTTGACAGAATTAAACAACCTATCGCAATCTTCGGGATCGCCCAACTCGGCATTGGACTCTTCGCGCTGATCCTGATGCCCGCGTTTGAGGGGTTGTATGGGATGAGCCGTGCGTTCCAGTCTACCTTCGGTGCAAGTAGGTTCTGGACATTCTTCTCCTGCTTCCTCGTGATGTGCCTGCCGACATTTCTGATGGGTGCAAGTTTTCCGCTGGTAACGAAAATCTACACCGGTAGCGCACGCCAACTCGGTAAAAGCATCGGAAACGTCTATGCAGTCAACACAGTCGGAAGCATTTTAGGGTCGTTCTGTGCAGGGTTTATTCTGATTCCACTCTTGGGCATCCGTCCGAGTATTGTCTTAACGGTGGCTTTGAACTCAGGTATCGGGTGTCTGCTGATCTTGAGAAGTGGGTGGCAGACCGAGACCGGAAAATCACTTCTACAAGGAATAGGTGTCGGGATGCCGCTCCTCAACGCAGGGTTAGCGAT
>JAPPDN010000458.1 GCA_028824575.1 Candidatus Poribacteria bacterium
ATTCTTCGTAGAACTGCATCGTTCGCTGGCTATCCACAACATCAAGAATCGGTTTGGCATGCGCTACCTCAGTTTGTCGAAAGAAACTAAAAGTCTGATTCGCTGCGCCGATGATACCCGCTTCAACAGGCGTATCCGGCTTTAACCCGTCTCTCTGCGCAATGGCTTGCAATGTCCAATGTGCAGCTTTCTCGGCATGCTCATGCGGATGGAAACCGCGAATAAAGAGATACCCATCCTCACGCATTTTTTTGTGTAACGCACCCGGATTGTTGAGAAGTGAGGAGGAATCTACTAATTCGACGATCTCCTCACCAAAACGAAAACGATGCTCACCGAATTCAAAGGGTATTCCCGTTGGGATTTTCTTAGGTCTGTTCAATGTCATTAAAGTCTTTCGGCGTAAAAAACCTCGCGCTTTAGCGCAGAGTGAAAAAGCCGTCCTTTTTTCTTCAGGTCAAACGGATCTGTATCTGCAGGATTTGCCAATTCAGCAGAATTGGCTGCTGATAGTGCCTAAGTCCTAAAGTTATTTGAGAGATGCGCATTATTGCTTTCCTTTGAAATCGCCGCGAGTTATCTGCTCGCAGCAGCCTTGAGTTGCCCCCAAGTGAGACTCAATTTTCCAGCAGGTTCCACCGCCAACCCTTCCGCTTCCATATTGTTCAAGACCTCTTTTTCACTGAGTGCCCGATCATAGAGACGCACTTCGTCGAGCATCCCCTTGTGCACAAAGTCTTCGTTATCATCTTTATACGCACCGATGGAGAAGAAGATGCGATCCGGGTAATTGATCGGCCCCGATTGGACACCGGAAGTGCCCTCAAGTTTCCCATTTACGTAGATTTTCATCTCCCTACCGTCATACGTTCCGACCACATGGTACCATTCATTCATCTCGGACGGGGTGGCGGCATTGAGGTAAGTTAAGAGACCATCCCCATCATCAGCATCCTCCGAGGAGAGCGCGAAACTGAACGCTTTCCAGCGGGTGCCGAGCAGCCAACCTTTTTCAAAAGCACCATTGTCCTGAACTGCTACGACGTAACCACCCCATTCGATGAACTGCTCATCCCACGCCCATAATTCTATAGTCATCTCCTCTGTGGGCAGTTCAGCTTTTTTGATGTCATCAGTCATTTGGACACGAGCACCCGCGCCACCGCCCAATTGCACCGCCTCTCCAAACTTACCAGCTACGATTTGAAGGTCCCCTATGATCTCGGCATCCTGGTTGCCCCAGATATCCGCTACCGTTTTGCCTTTTACAGTGTCTTTATCGAAACTCCAGTATCCGATTAACCCATCTTCGATGACAACTGTCCGGGCAGCGACAGGAATCGCTACGCCCAATCCAGTGATTAAAACAGCAACCAAACTCAGAGCCATTTTTTTTCTGACGTTCATAACAAATAGAAACATTTCTGCCTCCTTTGGTTGACCTTACCGCAAATAGCGGGTGAATTGTTGGTGCAGGTGTCTCTTCAAAACCTAATCCAATACTATAGTATACAATACATATTGTGTTCTATCAAAGTATAATCGTCAATCAGGGTCATTCAATTGTAGGTTTTTGGTGTTTATTTTCGCAGGTGTTAATACTTAATATATGTTATGTTTTTTGAAAAACCGCAGAAATTTTCGCTGGATTTCGCTGGATTTCGCTAGATTTCGCACCGGATCCTGAAAAAAAAGACGTAAAATCCAATAATTTCTTAAGATTGAATGACCCTGAATCGTCAATACTGTTATCAGGAATAGCACTCTCCATATCCCAAATTTTTCGCTTTATGCACCCTTTCGATTCTCAAATCGGATCATTAATTATAAAAGCGTGTCACATACCCTACACGAAAATTCGTTACACAAAAATCTGATCTTGGACAATAAATGAAAGAGCATCCGTATCGTAATAAAAAATTAAAGGGAGTTCAATATGTTAATGACGTTGATTCAAAAAGAGGTTATGCATCACATTCTGAGCGTCCGTTTCGTCGCGCTCCTTGTGATGTGCCTCCTTCTCGTCCCGCTGACACTTTCTACAAATTACCGAAATTATCGCCAGAACTTGGTGGATTACCAAGAAGCCGTTAAACTGGCAAATATTGAAGAGACCACAGTAAATCCGAAGATGCCGCCGCAACCGGAAGTTGAAGTTTCCAAACTTTTTTTTAAACCAACACCGCTGAGCGTCTTCGCAAAAGGATTGGAGGACTCACTCCCAAGCTACCTTGGCATGACACGCAACGGAATCACACAGGGACCGCCATCTACATTTTCAGCACCTCTCTCCCAACTTTTGGGTCATCTCGACTTTCTATTTGTGGTAGGGACTGTTTTCAGTCTCCTTGCGCTACTGTTCACATTTGATGCCGTTGCCGGAGAAAAAGAGGCAGGCACCCTTCGGATTAACTTAGCAAACCCTCTTCCACGCGACCTCTTCCTTTGGAGCAAATTGATTGGTGGATACTTTGTGTTCGTGGTTCCGTTCTTGGTGTCTTTCCTATTGGGCTTACTCGTGCTTGTTTGGCAAGGGTTTCCCTTGGGCGAACCCAATATTTTTCCCCGCGTGCTCAGTTTGACTGCTATTTCGCTTCTCTACATAGGGGTGTTCTTCGCAATCGGAACGGTGATTTCTACCTACTTAGACAATTCCAAAACGGCTCTTATTGTCGCCTTTACTGTCTGGGTGTTCGCTGTGCTAATTACACCACGCATCGGTTTTCTTACAGCGAAGATCATTTCTCCAACACGAACTTCGCAGAGCGTCTATATGGAAAAGACCGCCATGCGAGATAATTTCGATGCCGAACTCAAAGATCAAAAAATGAAATTCTTCATGGAGGTGCCCCCAAATAAGGACGGAGCACGCATTATAGGCCCGGAAATTGCGAAAAAAATTGACGAACGCATGAAATCCATTGAAGAGGAATATCGACTGAAATTCCAGAACCGTGCGAACAAATTAGATCGAGATTATAAACGTGAAACAGAACGACAAGAACAATTAGGTGAGACGTTTTCCCGAATTACCCCCACATCTTCCTTAATCTATCTTACCACGAACTTAACACAGACAGGAAAAGTAGAAAGAAGCAACTACTTTCAAACAGGTGATCGCTATTATGAGATGCTCCATGCAGATTTCTTTACTAAAATTTCAGATCATATTTCTCATAGAGTGCACCGCCCAGAAGATAATGTCAAAATTACACAACCGCCACGATTGGCGACGACAAACTTAGGGGAGATATTCAGTCAATCGGTGATAGATGTGCTGCTGCTCTGCTTCTTTGCGGTCATATTGACAACCGTGGCATTTCTGAAATTCTTCCGTTCCGATATTTGACACGAAGTACGACTCAGTATGTTAATGATAGCCGAATTACCGGTAACGTTTAAAACGCGTCTTGAGAATATAGACGCATATTGTCAAAAGTTAAACTTCAAACACGAGGCAACATAACGCCTCTGAAGGAGAAAGAAAATGAAAAGGACTTTTCACGGTGCAGATACTCTATTAAAACTCGCATTCTTGGCCGTTTTGGGATTCGCTATTTTTTCGGGGGGTGCCTATTTATACGCACACGGCGTTAAAATAATTATATCGCCGCTTGAAATTATATCGCCGAATATGCGGTTCCACGTTAAAATCGACTGGAAAACGCCACTCGTCATTGAAAAATATACCGGTTCCCAAAATGCCCAGGAACTTATGAAAACTTTAGATGCGGATTACAATAAGGGACACGGAAAAACCGAAGTCCGCCTATCGCGCAAGGACAACGGTATAGAAACTGAAAGTTATAGCAGTAACCTTACAATCAGTGAGATAGATGCAAGGTATCCACGGTCGGAGTGGCTTCAGCTGCTTTTGGACAGAGGCATCATTATAGAATACCTCTACGAGTATGCGTCTAACCTGTCACACCGGCATGCTTTGGCATTTCTGGAAGACAATCCGAATCTGTGGGAGTCAGGCGTTATTGATATTCCACCGACGGATGACTGGGAAACCTATAAAGCCGCTTACATCGACATGCTGGTAGACATTGAAGGCTTGTGGGGGCGTGGGGGGAGAGATTGCAGGCGGCGAAGCGGAGGTTGAACGCAGAAAGCCGGAGATTGAACGCACCAAAGCGGAGGTTGAACGCACCATTGAACGCATTAAGGTGCAAGTCGAACGCGCCAAGGTGCAGATTGAACAGAGTAGGAAAGACGTTGAACGTGCCAAGAAAAAGTTGGATTCACAACAGTTTGAACATGTTAGGAAACAACTTGAGGGTGTTAGGAAACAGATTGCGCGCGTACAAGAGACTTTAGAACACCTCAAAGAGCCGACACCTGTTCAAGAATAAGAAAGTGGGCTTCTATGTGATAGACCCTTTTGGCTATTCTGTTCCATTGATATTATGAGGCTTACGCGCCACACGCTTCCTTGTGTGCTGTCTAAGCAAATAACAGAAGCTCGGAATTAGCGTAAGCCTCGCTTAAAATAAGGAAATTAAAATGAAATCAGTTATTATTGGGTTGTGCCTTCTTCTCTTTATTTTTGCCGCTCAAGCGGGTACGTTTCTGAACACTTTTGATGATGGAGAACTCGTCAACTGGCAAGAATTAGTTATGTTCGGCATCGATGTCCCCGGTTCCTGGGAAATTATTGATGGTCAGCTCCAAGGCAGTAATGAGGGAATAACCCGTTTACTTACAATTGGAGAAGAGACGTGGCAAGATTATGACATCGAATTTGATGTTAAACCCCTCGAAAAACATGGCCCTGGAACCATTGTGATCGCTGCCCGGATTAAAGGGACGTGGGGGGTAGTATGTGGGATTGAAGATTTTGCGGGCCCCGCAGCGGAATGTTTTGGTGGCAATTTGCGTGGAAACTTTTTTTTGACCTACGCTCAGAAACCCCACCCCTTGTTGAAATTGCGGAAATGGGCAACCTTCCAGCTGAGTGTTCGTGGAAAACTCTTGACCTTCTCAATAAATGGGAAACAAGTTTTGGACCCCATAGCTTTAGAACCGCTACACGGATTTCCTGAGTTTCCGACAGGTAGAATTGGGTTAGGCCTTGCAAATTATACAACAAGGTTTGACAATCTTAAGATCACAGGACCCGATATTCCAAATAAGGGTGGATTATCGGTAACGCCACGAAAAAAACTCGCGATGACATGGGCAAATTTGAAGCAGTTTTAAAAGGAGAAGAGAGGGTTCGTAGAGGTCGTCGTTTACGAGTGGGCTCCGCGATTTTACCCAAAAATAGATCCACAAGCACACAATTAAACCATTATAATGGCTATTATGCACCCTTTCCACCTCAAAACCGTATCTTTAATTATAAAATGATGAAGTAATGTTCAAATTTAATGGTTCTATTTTACTGTTGCGTTTGGTATACTTTCCAGTAGGGAAGTGTCTCGATATTGAGAAGACTTGCCTATTTACCACTGTG
>JAPPDN010000656.1 GCA_028824575.1 Candidatus Poribacteria bacterium
CATATATGGGCATTTTCCTCATTGCGGTATGGAGGGGCAGAAAATACCTTCAGAATTTACTGGGTGTGAAAGTCCGTCCTACGCCCGCGTCGGATGAACCGATATCGCACCGGACTCTTATTCTCGCACTTATTTCTGGGGTGGCGTTTCTGATCTTCTTTTGTTTGAAAGCAGGTATGTCCCTCTGGGCGATTCTTGTCTTCTTCGGACTCTATTTCGCCTTTTCAACGGCGGTTTCCCGCATGCGTGCCGAACTCGGATCGCCGATGCACGACTTACACTATACGGGACCAGAACGGGTTATGGTTGCCGCTGTAGGCACTCGTTCGCTGGGACCGAATAACCTTTCGATGTTCTCTTTTTTCTGGTTTTTTACGCGCACCTTCGATTCGCATCCGATGCCCCATCAACTTGAAGGCTTCAAACTCGCCTCAACGTCAGGCATCCGGAGCCGTTTTATGCTATTTGCGATCCTTATTGCTCTGGTCGTCGGCATCCTCTCGCAGTTTTGGGCACTTATATCCATTCCTTACCGACTCGGTGCTGTACACGAGATGTCTCGCGTGCCAATCATATACGGTTCTGAACCGTGGCGGAATTTGCAGAATTGGTTAACACATCCACTTTCGCCGGACTATTGGGCGTTAGGATTTACTGGAATCGGTTTACTGTTCTCGCTTTTCCTTATGTTGATGCGAATGAAGTTTTTCTGGTTCCCTTTTCATCCGGCAGCGTATGCTACTGTGTGCGGGAGTTGGGCAGTCAATTACATCTGGTTTAGTCTGGGAATCGTATGGGTGCTGAAATTAGTTCTGCTGAAATACGGCGGGCGAAATGCGCATCGCAAGGCGATGCCGTTTTTTCTGGGGTTGATATTGGGACAGTTTACCGTCGGGAGTCTGTGGACAATTTTGGGCATGGTGTTTAATATACCGACTTATGGAATCTGGCCGTAGTACAACGTAGTTGTATTATCTTGCGAAACCGATCAATCTTGCTGTAGCAATGAACTGTGCACGCAATATTGTTAACTTCGTAACATCAAAAACGTTAGCACGTAATGAAATTATGCCTTAAATGGCATAATTTTGCTTCGCAGTGAGAATGCTTTACATTTGGAGTGCGGATTTAAGGAACGCACTTGATAGTTTAGACGTGCTTAACTTCGCCGCAAGGAACATTAAAAACATGAAAATTCAAAAAATTCAGGCGTTTCCACTTGCCTACCCAGAGCCGCACTACAAAGGCATCGAACGTTACATCACGCTCGCCCGCGTGGAAAGCGACGACGGCCTTGTGGGTTGGGGGGAGTGTATCTCACAATTTCGAGAAGCGACACTCGCAACAAAGATAATCATTGAGCAGGGATTTGCTCCGTTGCTTACCGGTGAAGATGCTTTGGATGTGGAACGACACTGGCATAAAATGCTCGACCACATCTGGTGGTATGGCCCCGAAGGCATCGCTGCATTCGCCGTCAGTGCTGTGGATATGGCGTTGTGGGACTTAAAAGGCAAGGCACTCGGTTTACCTGTTTGTAAACTCCTTGGGGGTCAAATACACGACAAAATCATCGCAATGGCATCAATCATCTTTGATATGGAGGACCTGGACTGGACGCTCAACGAATTTCGGTGGTTGCGAGAGCAAAACTACCGCGTTGTCAAAGGCGGTTGGGGAATGCGACCAGAGGCAGTATTCGGTCTCGACCGTCAGCGCGACCTTGAAATGATTCGTCGCGTCCGTGATGTCATCGGAGACGAACTTGAGTTGGTCATTGATACGCCGGGACACCGGCGCATTTGGGATGTCCCGACAGCCACTCAACGCTTCCGAGATCTCGAACCCTATCGGCTCAAATGGATCGAGCAACCGCTACCGCCCGATAACTTTGAAGCATACGCCCAGCTGCGGGCATCGGTCGCGACACCCATTGGTACAGGTGAGGACGAGTGGGATGTCGAAAGTTACAAACGGCTTATCCAGTCCGGCGGTGTCGATGTTGTACAAATTGATCCGGGACGTTGCCATGGCCTCACCGGCAGCCGGCATGTCATCAAACTGATTGAGGCGGAAAGCCTACAATTCAGTGCCCACACATGGAGTAGTGCCTTGAATACCGCTGCGAGTCTGCACATGTTAGCGATTTCGGCACATGCCGATTGTGCGGATTTTAAGCCCCACGAATCTCCAATGCAGCACGAATTGGTCAGCGATCCGTGGGTACAAGAGGACGGTTATGTCACTCTACGCGATGTTCCGGGATTGGGGGTCACAGTGCGCGAAGATATTGTGCAAAAGTACCTATTTGGATAGAAGCACAAGCGACAGTGAAGCACTTTGTGTCTGTAGGTATTCACTATTCCTATCTTATTGCGCATCATCGTTTGTGGTGTCTTCCCTGCCAGTGGGTTCGATGAGGTACGGAACACGCCAATCGGTCTTTAGGATATAGCGTCTCCAGAACAAGATAACGCACGGAATGCTAATGACGAGTGTTATCAGCCCTATCATCCATGATTCTTGAAACTCAGCAATCGTTTCGTATGAAATGGGGACATCAGTATCCAATGTAAGGGATTCCATGATCCAGGCGGTTAGGTTGTTTACGATATGAAGACTCATCGGTATAAAAAGGGACTTGGTTCGGATATAAAGGATAGCCATCACACAGGCGAAACAGAACGCACCGAGGTAATTCGGATGCAGAAGTGCAAAAACTACTGATGAAGCGAGAATAGCCCGCGGGACACCCCACTTGACAGTCCATCGCGTTAGCAAAATCCCACGTACGAAGAATTCTTCCAGCACGGGTGCGACTAACACAATCGTTAGGTAGTTGATTACGTTCGCAAGAATATAGTTATCGCCACGCCTCCAGATCATTATTATGGAATCCTCAAGATACCACGACTTAACAAATCCCGGAAAAACATAGGACAGTGGCAGATACAAAACGTAGATAGCTGCAATCGCGACGACTACAAGTGGTGCTACCCAGAGGCTATACCGCCCCAGTGTACGCCACGTCGGAAGTGTTCCAAACAATCGGTCGTAAGACAAACCCGCACGGGATAGTGCCCCAAAGTTAAACAGAAAAAAGAAAGCGTATAGAAATAAACCGGTCAGTGCCTTTGGAAGTGGAGCATCTCTGCTGTATTTAAAGAAGATGAAAACGATAACGATAGTGACAATAACAGCAAGAATACCAACCATTATCAGTGATCTACCGCGAAGGTCGCGACGTGTTTCAAAAGGATTGTCCTGCATAGAGATGTTCACCTTTGCTGAGGGGTTATAGGTTCTGAAATTACAGCATGCTACCAGTTGGTATGCGAACCGTCACGTCGGCGCAAATGTGGGGATTCCCAGAACTTGAATGTTTGCGATGTTGCTAATTCTTCATTAACTTCAACCCCCAAGCCAGGACTATCCGGGACTGGTATAGATGCCCCTTCAAGTTTATGTTGGACAGGAAATAGATCGTCATCATAACGTCCGGCGTTTTCTGTCGGCGAAGTGCGGATTTCCAACCAAGCGAAGTTAGTAACTGCAGCTGCGAGATGAACCGTTGCAGCGGTGCAGATGGGACCGAGCGGGTTGTGCGGCATCAGATCGATATAATGCGCCTCTGCCAAACCTGCAACTTTCATGGATTCCGTTAATCCACCGACGTTACATACGTCAATGCGCGCAAAATTGGTGATACCGCGTTCGAGATAGGGGAGAAACTGCCACTTACTGGAGAACTCCTCGCCTATAGCAAACGGGACATCCACCATCGTTCGCAGAGATTCGTACGCCTCTGGGGTTTCATCTCGGATTGGCTCCTCTAAAAAGTCGAGTGTGCCAGAGGGCATACGTTGACAAAAAGATGCCGCTTCCGCAACACTCAGGCGATGATGATAGTCGATACCAAGGACAGGTGTAGCTCCGATAACTTCTCGGAGTGCCGTCAACCACTCCGCTGTGAGACTTATCGACTCGCGTGGCTCAAAGATGTTTTCTTCACCCGGTGCCGTGCGATGAAATATACCTGTTCGGATGACGTTCCACCCCTTTTCAAGCAACAAATTTGCGTTCTCGATCAATTGCTCAACCGTAGCCGCACCTGTTGTAGCAAAACACGGGACGGTATCCCGCTGTTTTCCACCGAGGAGTTGGTAAACCGGCACGCCCAATGCCTTCCCTACAATATCGTGAAGTGCGATGTCAATCGCCGAGATCGCGCCTGTTAAGGCACGGCCGCCCTCGAAATACTGGCTCCGGTACATCTCCTGCCACAACCCACCGATTTGCATCGGGTCGCGCCCAATCAGGAATTCTCGGTAGTGCTTAACCGCCCCAACGACTGCCAATTCTCGACTTGACAGTCCAGATTCGCCCCAACCATATATACCCTCATCAGTTTCTACTTTAACAATGAGTTGGTTCCTGTGTCCTACCCAAACCGGATACGGTTTGATGTCTGTGATTTTCATGATAGATTTCCTCCTGCGCGCACTTCGTTCTTGGTTTCTAATCCTTATACCAGATTCTTTGGCGTATGTCAATCTATAAGTTGAATAAGGCAGAATTTTTAGCAGGGACAATATCGTTTGCATCGAGGTCGCTGTGGATGACTTAATCCATAAAGATGCTCCAGAGCCAGAGCGTTGCCACCAGCGATACGCTCCAGCCTATTCCTGCCATCTTCATCCGTCGGTTTTTGATGGCATGTTTGTATGCATCGCTATAGGTGTCAACGTATTCGGGGGACTTGCCTAACAGCCGATGACTCGGAACCGTCGGGTTACTTACGTTCGCATAGGCGATAGCGAACATCCAGCATCCCGTGCCGTAAGCGAACCAACGCAAGTCTGCATTGTGTCCCGTGTCTTGTCTGGCATCTTCTTGCGCAAATTCGACAACCGGATTGACGTGTACGTGTGGTACCATGTGTGGTCCTTCCATCGCCTTTGCTGGAAGTATCAGCGCATGGATGCTGGTCAGCATGAGGATTATTATCGTGGTGTATCTGAAAATGGGACTCATAGGTTCTCCTTTATCGCCTTTCGGTGTCAAAACCCCTGAATTGATTCGGGGGATGTAGACACCGCCTTTGTTTTTCTCTTGAGAAAAAATGCTAAAGTTGCTATAATACTTTGAGTGTTCGGCATTGGTTGTGATTGATGTGTTGTCGGAACGCTCGTCAATTGAGACAATCACGTAAAAGCCTCACACGACTCTATATTGACAAAACCCTTTCGGGTATCCGTTGCACGTTCAGGGAAAGACACTTACAGGTGCATCCCGCTAAAAATCACGTGTCATATTTTTTAGGCTGATGCTTCTCGCGTCACAAGGTTGGGACATCAACCTTTGGAGGAGAAGATGTAAGACTCACTACTGTGAGCAATCTCTGTTGATACCACAATCTGCCCCGCGTAGGAGGACTTCAAGAATCCCCCTGCTT
>JAPPDN010000848.1 GCA_028824575.1 Candidatus Poribacteria bacterium
ATGCAGAAGCCTTAGAATTTTGGGAAGAAAACGGTTATGTTGTTGTGCCAGAGGCGGTACCTCTTGAGAATTGCCGCGCCGCCGAACAAGCCGTCTGGGATTTTCTTGAAATGGATGGCGATGATCCGGACAGTTGGTATCCGGATCCGCCGCGCCGGAGCATCATGGTAGAAATTTATCAGCACCAAGCGTTATGGAATAACCGCCAATACCCTCGCATTCATCAGGCGTTCTCAGAGATTTGGGAAAACGATAAACTCTGGGTCAGTTTCGATCGCGCGAGTATGAATCCGCCTGAGCGTCCGAATTATGAATTCACCGGTCCTTACCTACATTGGGATATGTCGTTAGACAGTATGCCAGTGCGTTTAAAGGTGCAGGGTGTGCTATATCTGGCGGATACGCCGGGCAATCAAGGCGCGTTTACCTGTATTCCGGGTTTCCATCGGAAGTTGGAAGCGTGGTTGAACGACCTGCCTGAGGATGCAAACCCACGGGAAGTCGTACGGGAATACCAGTCGGAGGCAGTGCCGGTTGCAGGGAAAGCAGGCGATCTGGTGATCTGGCATAGTGCATTACCGCACGGCAGCAGCCCGAACTCCGCGGAACGTCCACGAATGGCGCAGTACATCACGATGTCACCGGCACCAAATGATGGCAAGGATACAAGTGAAGGTCGTGTTAACGGATGGCGCGAAAGGTTAACAGGGCTCGGAAGAGAGACGAAAGAGAAGGAGCATCACCATGGTAAGACTGCCGAATTGACACCTTTAGGCAAGAAACTCCTCGGACTTGAACCGTGGGTTGCGTAATGCTTCTTTGTTGTTAGGAGCGGATGGTTCATTGTTCTGGGAATTTTCGTCTGCAAACTGTCAGTTTATGTGCTGCCAGACGTAATCTAACAGATATGCTGTTTAGCGTTGCAAATGTCCGGTGTCCATTGAATCTTGGTGTTCAGTTTTCAATAATCAGTTGTCGGTTAAAAAACAGAATTGATGTATAAGCAATCCGTAACTGACAACTGATAACTGACAACTGATAACCCTCACTTAATAAATGGGGTGGGTGCTTGGAGCCACTCGCTGGTGTGCAGCTCGTGCATGAAGGAGAGCACTCTCATGACAGATTTATTAGCAGCACGCGCACAAATGGCGATGTCCCTTGCATTTCACATCATTTTCGCAGCAGTCGGGATAGCGATGCCGCTGCTAATGGTAATTGCCGAAGGATTGTGGCTCAAAACACGTGAGGAAGTCTACCTAACGCTGGCGAAACAGTGGGCAAAAGGCACGGCTATCATGTTCGCTGTCGGCGCAGTCTCAGGAACCGTTTTGTCTTTTGAACTCGGCTTGTTATGGCCCAATTTCATGGCTTACGCCGGCCCGATCATCGGCATGCCGTTTTCGCTGGAAGGGTTTGCATTCTTCTTAGAAGCAATCTTCTTAGGGCTTTATCTCTATGGTTGGGACCGTATCCCAAAATTAGCGCACTGGTTTGCAGGGATGATGGTGCTACTCGGTGGTACTTTTTCCGGCATCTTCGTTGTTACTGCCAACGCATGGATGAACACGCCTACTGGGTTCTCAATCGTTGATGGTAAGGTTACAAACGTGGATCCGATTGCGGCAATGTTGAACCCCTCTTCATTCAGCCAGGCACTTCACATGACGATCGCTGCATTCCTCGCAGTCGGATTTGCGGTAGCCGGCATCCACGCCTATTTTCTCAGACGCGATCCCGATAACCTGTTCCATCGTCGGGCGTTTACGATTGCCTTAAGTGTGGGTGCGGTGTTCGCCCTCCTCCAACCGATTTCGGGGGACATCAGTGCCAAGCGCGTCGCAAAATACCAACCTATCAAACTTGCAGCAATGGAGGCACAATGGGAGACAGAGCGCGGCGCACCCTTGCGCATCGGTGGGATTCCCGATGAAGATGCCGAAGAAACACGATACGCACTTGAGATTCCAAAAGCACTCAGTTTCCTCGCACATTTTGACTTCGACGCAGAAATCATGGGGCTCAAGGAAGTGCCGCGCGAAGATCGTCCACCGGTGACAATCGTGCATTTCGCATTTCAGATTATGGTCGCCTGTGGAATCGTCTTGATTACCGTCGGTATCATTGGAGGCTGGCTTGCGTGGAAACACAAAAGTCTACCAACCCAACGCTGGTATCTTCGGTTCGTTACGTTCTGCACGCCCCTCGGATTTATTGCGATTGAAGCGGGTTGGACAGTCACAGAGGTCGGACGGCAACCGTGGGTTATCTACAATATCATGCGCACAGCAGATGCGGTGACCCCGATGCCGAACCTCGTTGTTCCCTTTGTCAGTTTTACGGTGCTTTACATTTTTCTTTCAATTATTGTTTTCATCCTCATGCGCCGACATATCTTCCAGAGTCCTCGCTTGTAAGGTTGTGCAAGATTGGACGTGTGGCGGAGGTTCCACCATTCTTCCCTTCTTCCACACTTCCATTCCTACGGATTTTTTTTGCAAGATGTCCTCTAACTTTGAGTGTTGCTAAGAGGTGAAGAGAGTCCTATGTTGCCCCTTGAACTCTGCATCGCAGGCGTGATGCTTATCTCCTTGATTATCTATATGCTGACGGGTGGCGCAGATTTTGGGGGCGGGATCTGGGATCTGTTCGCGACCGGTCCGCGGGCAAAATCACAACGCGCACTCATCACACAAGCCATTGCCCCTATCTGGGAAGCGAATCACGTCTGGCTAATTGTGATTGTCGTGCTGCTTTTCGTGGCATTTCCTGTCGCATTCGCGGCGATTAGCACAGCGTTACACATTCCACTGACGTTGATGCTCATCGGGATTGTGCTGCGTGGCTCGGCTTTTGTATTTCGGACCTACGATGTCCAATCGGATACAACACACCGCCGTTGGAGTCGAGTATTCGCCGTGGCAAGTGCTATCACACCTGTGATGTTGGGGATTACGTTGGGCGCGGTTGCCTCCGGCACAATGCACGTTGATATAGAAAGCGGACAGGTAGACACCAATTTCATATCAGCGTGGTTTGCACCGTTTCCGTTTGCAATCGGGTTCTTCACCTTGACGCTCTGCGCGTTGCTCGCGGCAGTGTATCTCACATTGGAGACGGATGACAGCGCGTTGCAAGAAGACTTTCGGCGACGTGCCCTCATCGCTGCAGTGAGTGTCGGCGCGATGGCGGGACTGAGTTTTATCTTATCTGCTGATGGTGCGCCAACAATTCGACGCGGACTCGGTAATGCACCTTGGTCAATCCCGTTTCATATCTTAACAGGTGCCGTCGCACTGTGGGCGATCTGGACAATTTGGAACCGTCAATTTCGCCTTGCACGTATTCTCGTCCCGATACAGGTCACGCTCATCGTCTTCGGTTGGGGGTTAGCACAGTATCCCTATCTTGTCACACCGGATTTAACCTTTTCAAACACAGCCGCACCAGATGCAGTACTGCGTCCGATACTGATTGTGTTAGGTGTAGGTGGTGTGCTGTTAGTGCCTGCTTTCTGGTATCTTTACGCTGTGTTTAAAGGCACAGCTCGGAAGAAGAGGCAAACTGAAGAGGAGATTGGTACTTAATTAACATGAGTGGGATGAAAACGCCATTCCGATTCCACTCGGCAGATATAGCGACTGCCTCAAACGAGACAGATGGAATTCGCTACCAAATGGCGTGATGAGAACGCCATTCCGATTCCACTCGGTAGATATAGCGACTGCCTCAAACGAGACAGATGGAATTCGCTACCAAATGGCGCTCCTGAAAATGCCATTCCGATTCCACTCGGTAGATATAGCGACTGTCTCAAACGAGACAGATGAAATTCGCTACCAAATGGCATTCTAAATATTATAGAATTTTTTGTATTTTTTGTCAAATTTATTTTTTTTCAAGTCCAAAACGACTAATTCCGAAAAAATCCTCCAAAGAAGATAGATTGAAAGCGTTAGTAGAAAAAGACATTTCAAATAGTATACTCACTTGCGATAATAGTATACCCTATTCTGTGCCGCATCCTGCCAAATCACCATCAAGGTCTGACTGCTGATGGCTGATAACCGTTCCTCAAAAAGTTTAATTGAATAAATTAGAGAAAAATCTGTTTAATATAGTAAAGCCCATAATTATTTGGACGCGCGATTGATCGTAGGGGCTGGGTAACCCAGCCCTTACGAGCAGGCAATGTGGGTTGCTATCGTGGTGTGTCAATTTATTTTCGTGCTTTACTATAATAAAGGATTGAGTGAGAATCAGCTTTCCAACAGAACGGCAAAAAGCACTTCGTCTTGAATACTCGGTATATACTTATGGCAACACTTTGGCTTGTTATTCAACGAGAATTCGTCTCAAATGTCCTGACATTCCGATTCATGATCGGTTTTCTCATCTGCCTCATGTCAACCGCTGCTGCAGTTTTCGTTCAGGTTGAAGATTATGAGAAACGCTTAGCAGCATATCACACCGCCGTTCAGGAACATCAAGAAACAGCCCAGACATGGGACCTCTACAGCCAAATTAATCCCAAAGCACACAGAAAACCCAATCCGCTGAGTATTTTCAACGTCGGCATGGAAAAATCCGGTGCCGATATGGTGAGTATTCAACTTGCAACACCTATCTGGGAGAAAGAGGCCCAGAAACAGGGATCCGATAACCCGTTTCTTTCCATTCTTCTTGCAATTGATGCTATCTTTGTCTTCAAAATCATCCTCAGTGCCTTGGCGATCCTTTTCGCTTACAATACGATTTCAGGGGAACACGAGGATGGTACCCTAAGGTTAGTGTTATCCAATCCGATTCCGAGAGATACACTCGTGGTTGGAAAATACCTCGGCGGCATGTTATCTCTGTTCCCAATGGTGGTTATCAGCTTTATCATCGGAATCCTTATCGCTTATACTTCTCCTGCGACCGATTTTGATAGTGCTGATCTGTTCCGGCTCGTTGCCGTGCTCATCCTTTCCCTATTGTACGTGTCAACGTGTTACCTTTTAGGAATGCTTCTATCCGTATGGACCAAGGAAGCAACCACCACGCTCATCCTTTCAATGTTCATTTGGGGAATCCTAACAATCCTACATTCCAATATAGCAACCTTTGCAGTCATGAAATTCCCGCCCTATCAACCACAAACTGAAAAGGAGATGCTGCAGCATATTCAGCAGGGATGGGAAGATTTCAGGGAAGAACGGGATGCTTACATCCTCAAGGAGTGGGGATACGAACATCCAGCGAGCGCGGTTTCTCCGATAAGCGAGGGGAATTTTTTAGTAGCGATGTACACGAGTTCACCAGAGGAAATCGGGTATAGTGAGTTCTATTATATCCAACAGATCCACATCGTGGATGTCTCCAAATTTCAGGAAGTGTTGGGCTACCAAGAACCCCTACGTGTTGACTACGCAAATCAAGCAGAGGCACTCCTC
>JAPPDN010000407.1 GCA_028824575.1 Candidatus Poribacteria bacterium
CGGTCCGATGCGTTTACCAGTGTGAAAGCGTCCGTTCCGGCTTTATCAATAGGGATAGCTTCGCTGAGAATCCGCTCACGGAATAAACGGTCAACGGATTTAAAATTGATAATATCTATTTTAAATTCAGAATCCAAGCCTTTTGTTTCCCAGAGTGCGTCCAGGCATTTATTGTATGAGACCCCCCAGACAAGGATATCGATGTCTGAATTTTGTCTGAACCGTTTCGGTTCAGTGAGGGAGCCGAAGACGGCAACTTTCGTTGCACCAAAGTCTCGATAAAGTACGATGGCGAGACGACGCGCCGTCTCCCACGCGCGTTGAACCAGCTCTTTATCAACCTGACGGTTCTCCCACTGGCGTTTGAGGTTTTCTCTACATTCCGCGAGTTCTGATGGAGACATTCCACTGGTCGTGGTTTCGCGACGCATATTTAAGCCCCGTGTTATCTGACGTGATTCCGGCGCGGTTGAAACCGCGCCTACATTTACTCAGTATTGATTGTTTACGGTTGGATGGAGCCAGCGTAAACGTCGTTCAAAGCGTCTTCGGGCAGCGGTTCCGGGCTGTTCTTGGCAAATTCAAGTGCCGCTTCGAGTTCACTCGCGAGCTCTTCTTCAAGTGCCGTGAGTTCATCTTGCGTTGCCCCTTCTTCTTCGATGAGGACTTCGGCAAGCCTTCGGATAGGATCGCGTTGACGTTCCTGTTCTTGAACCTCTTCACGATCGCGATAGGAGGTTCCCGGATCACCGATGTGATGTCCTCGGAACCTATAAGTATCGCAGTTGAGAAGCGTCGGTCCACCACCTTCGCGGGCACGTGCAACGGCTTCGTGTGCTGCAGTGTAAACCTCTAACACATCGTTACCATCAACAGTGACACCCGGTATATCGTAAGATGGGGCACGGACAGCAATATCCTCTACCCGTTGGTGCTCGTGTTGCGGCGTTCCCATACCGAACCGGTTGTTTTCACAAACAAAGACGACAGGCAGCTCCCACACGGCGGCGAGGTTAAGCGTCTCATGGAATACGCCTTGGTTCGTTGCGCCGTCGCCGAAGAAGGACACAGCGACCTGCTGCGTGCCGCGGAGTTTGGCAGAAAGTGCTGCACCTGCCGCGAGCGGAATCCCCGCACCGACAACACCGTTCGCACCCAAAATCCCTGTTTCTTTATCAGCGATGTGCATCGAACCGCCCTTACCTTTACAATAACCGGTCGTACGCGCGAATAACTCCGCCATCATTCGGTCCCGTTTACCACCCTTGGCAATCAGGTGCCCGTGTCCGCGGTGTGTACTCGTGATATAGTCATCGTCTTGCAAGTGTGCGCAAACGCCTACGGCTGTAGCTTCTTCACCAATATAGAGATGCAAAAAACCGGGGAGTTGACCACTCTGATAAAGCGTCCCGGCGGCTTCCTCAAATTGACGAATTTCTACCATTTTGCGATACATATAAAGCATCTGATCTTTACTTGGTTTTGACATAATTCCTTTCCTATTTTCTGTCTCGGTGTAAGCGTTAAAAACGCTTTGCCAATTCCATAGACATTCAGTCCAAAGCCTGCGTAACCTCAAATGGCGCGATACATTCTGGCGAGTCATTTGTCGGGCGATTAACAAACGTTGACACTGGGTACGCCTCCATCTCTTCATCGGAATACGGTACAAGAAGTGGTTGGAGGCTATCCGCTGATCGTTCATCTGGCGCGAGCCACTCGGCATAAGCGTTTTGCGGCAGAATCACGGGCATCCTGTGATGAACTTTTTCCAATAGAGCATTAGGTGGACATGTAATAATAGTACAGGAACGGAGCGGTTTATCCATCCCTTCCACCTGCCATATCTCCCATAACCCGGCGAGTGCGAACGGTTTTTGCGATTGAAAACGGATGTAGACCGGTTGTTTACGTTTGTCCCCGGGGACCTGTTTCCATTCATAATAGCCGTCCGCCAAGATGAGGCATCGTCTACGTTTGTAAGCACTCCGGAAAGACGGTTTCTCCGCGAGGGTCTCCGAACGGGCATTAATCATCCGGTTTCCGATCTTCGGGTCTTTCGCCCAAGACGGGATGAGTCCCCAATGAAAGAACTCTATCTGCCCCATTTCTGGGTGTATCTCAGTATCAGTTGATGTATTCGCTATAACGGCCACGTCTTGTGTCGGTGAGATGTTGTAGCGCGGGGAGAAGTTCATCGGCATCGCAAAATCGAGAAAGATCTGGCTCATAGTTTCGGTATCGCTTGCAAGGGTGAATCGTCCACACATTTTGTATCTCCTGAAAAAAGTGAGAATTTGTCTTATGTATCCCCTTTCGGTTGTGGGACCAGAATATCGTCTCTCCAGCGAAGACGGAAGGACGGGCGTACGAGTGCTTCCGGCGATTGGAGCGTCAAGCCGCCATCCGCTGTCAACACAATACCGGTAACGAAATCTGCCTCATCGGATGCTAAGAAGAGTGCAGCGTTGGCGATATCTTCAGGTTTTCCGTAGCGTCCAACTGGATAACAATCACGCGAGGCTTGTTCTTCCAAATCATCTTCAGCGAGAGAGGCTTCACCGCGTTCCCCAACAATCTGTCCAGGGGCGATAGCATTCGCACGGATGCCCTCCCGGCCGTAATCGAGTGCAATGCTGCGTGTTAAGGCGTTCAAGCCGCCTTTTCCGGCACCATAAAGTCCGAATCCGGGATTCGTAATCGTGGCATTAACAGTAGAGATGAAGACCAAAGCACCGCCACCGTTGTGAATCATTTCTGGGATACAATACTTTGCGCCGAGCCACGGGCCGCCGAGCGTCACGCCGAGGCTTTCGTTCCATTCTTCCATCGTGAATTCAATCGCTTTTTTGGTGTAAGAGTGTGCCGCGTTATGGACGAGTGTTGTTATCTTCCCGTAGTTTGATAAAGCGGTTTCGACGAGTGTCTGCCAAGTCGTTTCATCGGCAACATCACCCATAACCGCGACCGCCTCACCACCGGCATCTTGAATGCGCTGGACGGTTTCAGCGAGTTTTTCTTCGCGGCGGCGCGTATTCACAACGACTTTCGCACCTTCACAAGCAAACTTATAAGCGGTCGCTGCACCAATACCACCCCAAGCGGCTCCAGCGACAATCACTACTTTTCCTTCCAGTCTCATAATAAACCCTTTCCTTATGATGCTATAATCTACCGACTATTATACCATATTTTTCATTTTTATGCTACAATGATAATAATCGCAATGAAGGGGGAAATTTGTGTGAAATCAGCGATAAAAGAATGGCTTGATAATTGTGTCGAAAAACTCAACGCGGGCGAGTTGACTGAAACTGACCTGCGCGGGGTGGCTGTCATCTTGGATTCAGAAAAGCAACTGATTCTCTATCTTTATTCCAAATCGACGAACTTGCGCTCACCGCTTGGCGGATGGGCTTTGTACGACGCAGCCGCGCCGGACGAACCCGTGCTGCCCTCGCAAGATGCGCCCTATGCATCGGTGCTTGATGCGGTGAACGACGGGTGGCGGATCGTGCAATTTCCGCGTCCGGAACTCTATAACTTTACAGATGTTGATAACACCTATCTTACTTATGAGTTTATTTTAGAGAAATATGTCTAAAGGAAGGACGAAATGATTAACGTTGAACCGACGCTAAACGACCATGAGGTCATGCAATTTATCCACAACGGTTATATCACCTTAGCGAACATCATTGATCCGGATTTCAATAAGGAATGTGAGTCTGTAGACGGCGGACGGCTCAACGATTTTGTACTCACAGATGAATTTCGTCGGAACGTCCTGCTCCATCCAGAGGTTGCGGGGGTTGTACGTTCACTCTTAGGTGCAAATTTCCTCGTGCCGACGAGTGCACATCACCATCTCTTTGAGGCACCACATCGTGGACAAACGTGGCACTCTGACGGGATCACCGAGTACGGATACGGCATTACACATCTCCAGTGCTACTATTACCCGAAAGAGGTGAAAATCGAGGATGGACCGACAATGATATTGCCGAGTTCGCACCAGCGACTCGTGGATAGAGAAGCAATTGCGCATTATGGCGATATTCTCGGACAACTCTCGCTCACCGTTCCAGCAGGCACCGTCGCGATGACACGCTACGGCATCTGGCATAAGGCGGGTCCGAAACTCAATGCCGATAGACGTGGGATGATTAAGTTCTCCTATTACCGAGTGACAATGCCCAAACGGGATTGGGTGCGCGATTCCGATGAGATTCCGCCTTACCAACACCAAGGGCGGCATCCTTACGTGACAGAAATAGAATCCTACCGCGACCGACGGAGGGGTGAATTGACATGGAACTGGTTATGCGGGTTGACAGAGGTCGAAGAGCCGATTCCACCAGTGCAAATGTTTAACAGCGGAATTCCGTTATCAGAAATCCGTCTTCAGTAGCGAGACAATTGGGAAGACGCACCGGTAATATTAACGTGAAACTGTATTTTAGATTGGATAGGCGGGCCCAAAAGTACCCGCCTATAAGAGAAAGTTTTAACGCGCCCCACACGCTTGCAAACACGCTTGCATGTGTCCACGTGATTCAGCAGCAATTGTGCAGCACTGCTCTAAACTATACTCTCTTGCACCGATGACTTCAAGGTTCAGCGGACCGGCATAACCGTTCTCGTGTAGGACACGGATATAACCGACGAGGTCAATGTCGCCACGTCCGTTCGCTTGCAATTCTGGGGTGCCGGGACCCCGTTCCATCCCTTTGCAGTCGCGGATATGTACGTGTTTAACACGCGAGACCACAGCGGCAATTGCCTCGACAGGATTTTCGCCTGCACGATGGATATGCGACGGATCCATGTCAATTCCGAATGCGGGCGATGAGATCTCTTCCATCACGCGAAGCGTCGTCGGTGTGTTATAGATGCTCGCACCGACATGTGCCTTGACGCAAAGCGTTACACCGTAGTGTTCCGCGCGTGTCGAGAGATTCCCTAACGAATCAACCACTTCGGGCCATGCCGATTCATCATCCGATGAACCGCCAGGACCACAGTTGATAATCGGAACGCCGATCTCAGCTGCCGCTTGGAATGCGAGTTCCATTTTTTCTGGATCGCGTGAAGGCTGTTCCATTGCTAACAGTTCGAGTTCGTATGTTTTCGCGAACCCCTTAATGTCGTCAGCCATTGCTTGCCAGTTTGCGAGGACGAGGTGCTGGCTCATCCCGTCAATCGCAGAGAGTTCAACGCCATCATAACCAGCCATGGCGATGTGCTTGAAGGCGGTCTCCATATCGTAACCGCCGAACAGCACCGAATTTGCTCCTAATTTCAAATGTAATTCTCCTTCTGTGAAGTCGTGAAGACGGTTTTTTATATTTGCCTTATAGTCCTTTCAAAGGCGGGAGCGAATGTGGACGGACTACGATACCACCCTGTTCATAAGACTCCATCGCTGCCC
>JAPPDN010000267.1 GCA_028824575.1 Candidatus Poribacteria bacterium
CCGAAAACGTCGTAACGGATAAAGTATCCGTTTTCGTCCCAAGAGGTTCGTTCTTCAGATGTGAGTTTAAACTTCCGTTCTTCGGTTGTTGTATCTGTATCCATTAGTTCTCCTATCAATAATCGGTCATTCCTTTGGGAACTTGTGCTTTTCTCTCCAGCGTGGGTACTCATCTGTGAGGAGTTTGGCGGCCCAGCCACCGTAGTAGGCGTATCCGGTGCGGCGTTCCTGTCCGATCGCGGATAACGAATAACGGACTACCGAGTCACGGTCGAGAAAGATTGACCGGTTGCTGCCGATCTCATGGTAGTCAGTCGTAGCCTCATGATAGTATCCTTTCGTTAGGCGTCAATCAGATTACAGAATTGGTATAACGTCACGTTGCACTCCATCTGCCATGCCGGGATAGATTTTACCCCGAATCCACATCGGAGGACGTTTTTTATTCATAGCCTCAGGACGTGTCCATTCTCCTTTAGCATTCATATAATGTGCGATATTTGCACGTCTGAAACGTTCACTGTGGTTATCCGTGCTTTTATGGAGGACTTGGCTATTAAACCAGATGACCGCGCCAGCAGGAACTTCTACTGCAACGCCATCTTCATCACGAGCACCCTCTGCCTGTTTAAACTCTCCTTGTTGTGAGCCTTCAAGTTCCTTATGGTCCCGAACGCCATGCTTATGGCTGCCGGGGATAACGTATAAACAACCATTTCCTTTATCAGCGGCATCAATAGCAGACCATGTCGCGACTGTCGTTCCTGTTTTATATTGATGATTGAAATACCATTTATCTTGATGCCAGGGGAATCCTAAACCGATTTTTGGCGGTTTCCAAATATAGAGGTTATTGAGACCGAGGAGATCTGGACCGAGGATGTCAACGGTGGGGTCGGTGAGACGGAGATCGCGCGTCCGTGCAAGGAATTCTGGGCAATTACAACTCACATATTGGATATTGTGCATTGCATAGACACCTTGTGCTTCGACTTTTCCGTCTCGGACTAAAGCGTTTTCAAAGATATGATAATCTGGAAACGGTCGTTTTCCGTCAACAATGTCGTCAGCAATTTGTGCTAAGAGGTCGTTTTCTTCTTTTGTAAAAACGTCGTACCGGACGAAGTATCCGTTTTCCTCCCAAGCGGCTCGTTCTTCAGGGGTCAGCCTAAATTTCCGTTGCTCAGATGTTGTATTTGTGTTCACGCATTCTCCTATTGACAAGTTTTATACGGCACGATCCAGTCATAGACCGTCCTTTATTTTATTCGGATTCTGTGATAGGTAAAGTGTCACGATAGACACCATCAGACATCGTTGGGTATATTTTACCTCTAACCCACATAAGGGGACGCATATAATTCTTATGTGGCACTCGTTCTGCCTTCGCACTGATATAATGTGCGATGTTACTTCGTCGAAAGCGTCCAGTGTTGTTATCAGTACTCTTATGAAGGATTCGGTTGTCGAAAAAGATGACACTTCCGGGTGGGATTTCAACAGCGACCCCATCTTCGTCCTTGGCATCGACTGCCTGTTTAAATTCCTGTTGTTGTGAACCTTCAAGCGCAACATGCTCAAGAATGCCGATTTTATGACTACCGGGTATAACGTATAGACACCCGTTTTCTTTATCAGCGGCATCAATAGCCGTCCACGTGCCGACTGTGGTTTTGGTTTTAAACTGAGGTCGAGTATACCATCTATCTTGATGCCATGGGAATCCTAAGCCAATTCTCGGTGGTTTCCAAATATAGAGGCTATTGAGACCGAGGAGATCTGGACCAAGGATGTCAACAACGGGGTCGGTGAGACGCGGATCGCGGGTCCGGGCAAGAAATTCAGGGGAATAAAGGTTCATTTGGTGGATGCTGTGCATCGCGTGGATACCCGATGCTTCAACCTTTCCGTCTCTCACTAACGCGTTCTGAAAGATACGGTGGTCTGGAAACGGAATTTTCCCGAGAGCAATGGCATCTGCGACTTGGCTCAAAAGGTCGTTTTCTTCTTGGGTAAAAATGCCGTGACGGACAAAGTAGCCGTTCTCCTCCCAAGAGGAACGTTCATCAGGTGTGAGTCTAAACTTCCGTTCCTCGGGTGTTGTATGTGTATCCACGAATCCTCCTACTGATCAATTTTAGATGGTATTGCTCTGATTAGGATGTGGCGCGCCAATGATTTGTAAAATTGCACCAGATTGGGATAAATGAAATCGAGGGGACAATTCACAAAACCAGGATGCTGAGGCGTGTAAGTAGTGTCTGTAGTTACCGGAGGCAACTACAGACATCCAACATACTACATGGAGAAGTCGCCGACAAAGACGTTGTTCTCAGCACCGCTTTGCTGCCACATCACCGGGAGGTGCGTGTCTTTATAGCGATAGACTTCAGATTTACCAACGATGGCATTCTGAAGCGTTGTCAGCGGTTTATACCAAATCTGATGCGGTTGGGTGCAGCCTGCGCACGGGTAACGGTTGGCTGAAAGCGCGAGGGCTTTTCCGACCGTTACATCGTATTTGGTTCCATTTTTTGTAAATGTGATAGGGGCGATTTGGGTCGCAACGACTTCACCCAAAACGTCCGTGCGTTTTGTTGTGAGCATGTCTTTGAGCGCGGCACGCTGTTCCGGTGTGGTGTTTGTGTCTACATACAACACACTTTTTCGGGTTTTGGTGTCGGTTGCCAAGTTGTTTTTCGCACTGATAACAGCGACGACAGTTAAATCGTTCAGTGAAACGCCGTTCCAATTCCCTTCATGGATGTTCCAGACGGCTGTCGCTTCTCTTCCGCCTTCGACATATTCGGCACCGAAGTGGCACGCGCCAACATACACACTCGCGGATCGGGCTTCAATGTATTCGCCTTGCACTGTTGGGGTTTCAGTCGCAAAGACAAACCCCGCTACGAGCGTCAGAGCGAGTGTTGTTAAAACAAGTATACCTTTCATGCACTGTTCCTCCTTACGCTTTGCTTGAGTGGCGTGTAGTTTACAAATCGGGTTCGCGTTACGGGTCGCGAACAGGACACTACACCGTTTAAGGTTATTATACCGTGACGCGTGTAGGATGTCAACTTTTTTCTCAATCACGTCGGAGTCATTCAATTCTTTATTTATCACCTAATCCGGTCACGGCACTTTATGCTGATTATCGGTAAAGTATTTCGATCCATCAATTTGATGAATGCGCCACCCACCTGACTTCTTTGTGAAGTAAAAACGTCCAAGGGCGTTGTAACACTCAGAGGGTAAAGCCGGGGTATAGTAAAACATGGGGCCCTTTGCACTCGCTTCTACCCAAGGGGCACTCACATTCTCAGGACGAATATAAAAATCTATCAGTTCCCAATTTGGACCGCCTTGACAATCTAATTCCTCCCATCTTCCTTGAATATAAATTTTGACATCGTTCCACCCATAGACAACGCCAGTAGTGTTAGTCCCAAATTCAATGCCCGCTGTGATATCCAAAGTATCTTGAAGTGCCGTCATGTCTTCTGCTACATAGGCTTTAATGAAAGCACGATAGACCTCCTGAATCGCTGCTTTCTCGGCTTCAAAATCAAGGTCTTTAACTACTACTTCATCTTCCGGCACTTTTTCTACGTAGGACTTATCGATGTAAGGTGCTGTCGGAAAAAGGACAAATTCAATAAATTTGAGCGGTTCCTCAGTTTGTTCTTGGTCAATGTCGAGGTCAACATCACCGCAGCTCAGAAGGCATACCGATACGGCTATCACCAATAATACGATCACTCCAGTTCCAAAACTTCTTTTTCCGCACACGATTTCACCTCCAGAAAATGTGCTAATAAGCGAGCATATTGAGGTTTACTGAAAAAGTGAGAATTTCATCGTTGAATATTATCTCACTCGGGTCATCAACTCTCGTCGTCTTGGCGTTGCCAGAATTCACTGTGAAGTCAATACTCCAGTGAGACAGGAATTCATAACCGATACCACCTGAGACAGAAACTCCGGTCTGTCTGGCATTTTCCAATGTAAGCGGGGGTTGCCACGTTACGAGTGTTGCCAACCCGATATTGCCGACGAGGTAAAGACCTATCCTTCGGAATGGAAAATACATGAGTCCCATTCCCGCGGCACCATTGGCAACCATCGTATCCTTATAGAAATGCTGGAGTGGAAGCCATGAAATGCGGCTCGTGTAGTAGAGTAAGAACTGATCGGAAAGTCCGTGGCCGATTTTTAACTCTGTTACCAAGGCGGATCTTGTTTGACGTTCGGTTGACCATTCGCTTTCGTACGCATGTCTCCAATAGTATTCGGCGAGCGGTTTCGTAAAACTGGTGCTACCCACACCGACACCCAGACCAAAAATAAAGCCTTTACGCCTCCCACGGTAGTTTTTCCTTACCAACCGGACAAGCGTGTCTTTGCGTTCTTCATAGATGAAGTCGCGCTCCTGATCTCTGAAAGCGTGGACATTGTCGAACGGCCAGAGTAGAAAAAAAGTGGCGATTAACACTAAATATCCCAACGGCAATGTAGTTGTTTTCAAGCGTCTACTCCTCCTTAACGCTCTTCCTTGGATATATCCTTCTTTAATTCCGCGATCGTCCTTCACAAGAGGAACTAACTATTTCCCCGCCTCATCTAACAAGCGTTGGAGCGTTCCGCCTAAAATCTCCGCTTTATCTGCCTCTGGGATAAAAGTACAGTGCGTCCGAAACGCCTCAAGCGCGTGTTGATATGTCATGAAATTGCGAACAACCGGATAGTCGGATCCCCAACAGAGACGACCGGGACCGAAATGTTCATAAAGGGCGCGCACAATCCAGTGTGTATCCGAGTGTGGATAATCCCAGGAGACTTGCGAGACATAGGCGAAACCTGACATCTTGATATGAATATTCGGGACATTCGCTGAAGCGAGTACCTGCTTGAGTTGCGGATACGGGTGTTCTTCACCTGCCCGCGCACCGCCCATGTGATGACACAGGAATGGAATGCTCGGAAACTCTGCAGCGATTTTACGGAGTGCCTCATGCTGATGGCTTCCCATAGCGATGCTGGCGATTAGCCCCATTTCGGATGTTGTGTGAAAGAAACGTTCTCCCTCTTCGGAGAAAAACCAGCTCCCATCATCATCGCCTCTGAGGTAATGCGTGTAGCCTTTAAGGTTGTACATTTCTGCTGCCGTCTTCAACCGATCCGCTGCGCCATCTGTATGATACGTGTCTGTCCATGAGCAATCCACATCGGCGAATTGAATCAACCGTTCCGGGTAACGTTTGACGCATGCAGCGACGTAATCGTTGTTGTCAGGGTTTCTGTCAATGCGTGCACAGATAAGCACTGCTTTGTCAACATTGTGCAGATCCATTTCGTGGAGGAGTTGTTCAATTTTACCGCGGCTTTCGTCATCAGGGACGGGTGGTTGGTAGGGCCACCGGGGCCATGC
>JAPPDN010000014.1 GCA_028824575.1 Candidatus Poribacteria bacterium
GACGCAAAGTGGTACCAAGAACGGAAAGGTATTTTCTGGTTTCTCTTTATGTAGCACCCGATCAACTAATTTTTGCGCGCAGTAAACGGCGACGAGCATACCTAATAGGGGTTCTGTCGGTGTTTGAATTTCAAAGTGCCCCGGAAGGATGTAGCGGAATGAAAAGGGCAGGGCAATTAACAGCAGATAGACCGCGATCTCCATGCCGAGGAAAACGAAGGCACCGGTTACAACCAGCAGACTAAGGAGTGGGAGCGGGGTGTCCGAATAGCTGCCGATAATACCACCGAACACGAGACAGATGAAAAAAAGAAGAATTCGTTTGGCATGCTTTAAGAACATCCGTGGAATAACTATTAGGTTAGAATTTCATTTTGACACCCAATCCGATCGCAGTACCATCTAAAATCAGGTTGAGCGGTGTTGTGCCTGTTGTCTCTACTGTTTTGAGTATCCGTTTCAATTCAAGGTTGAGCGCAAGGTTATATTCCCACTGAAACAGTTCTGCACCGATGATGACATATCCTGTTGGACCAGAGGAACTATCATCGAAACTGATGCCTTGTTGCTCAAGCAGATCCACTACATTGCCACTAAAACTCGTCCCTAAAAAACCGATGCCGCCGCCCAAATAGATCGGCAGAAATTCGGACAGCAAAACGGGTCGGTAGATAAACTGATATGAAATCGGAATGAGTGTAGTAGAGAGGTTCGCCGAGGTAGGTGGTGGAATGTCAAGTTCCATCTGCCAATAGCCGAATTCAAAGCGTGAATCTAACTCCGGTGTGTGTTCAAACACAACCGAGAGCGTAGGCAGCAGGGCACTCGGAACACTTGATACGCCGACACTCTGGAGGATATCAGCCAAGCCACCTAACTCCGGTTTATATGAAAACAGGGAAAGTTGAAATGAAGGAGAATCAAGATGTTTGCCCAAGAAATCTCGGACGGGTGACGGGCGCATGGACGGGCTATCAACAGCATCCGCGGGTGTTAGACAGAGGATCAGAAGTAGCAACATGAAACATACAAAGACCAGACGCATAGAAATAAAGTCCTTATCCAACGAGTGCTGTAGGACATGCTGTAGGACACAGGCATGGCAACGATGGGCGGGCAAGGAACCCGCCCCTACGTTGATATGAAACAGTTAGGCTACATCATTGCGCCAGCGGGGAGCAGAATGACTTCAGCCCTGCGATTCATAGCTCTGCCAGCGGCAGTATTTTGCGGGGCGACAGGTTTCGTGTGTGCCATGCCAACTGCCTCTATTCTGGCGGCATCAATTCCTTTGGATTTCAAGTATTTTGATACCGAGTTGGCGCGTGCTTGTGAGAGATCCCAGTTGCTTCTATGGCTTCCACGCAACACCGGCGTGCCATCAGCATGTCCAACAACCACAATCTTTGCATCCGATGCCATGAGTTGATCGACGACACCGTCAAGCATCGCTTTGTCTTTGCTGGATAGACCAGTCCGGCCGCTGCCGAAATTGACGGTCGTAACCACCATCGGTTTCTTGGCTGCCTCTTTTGCGTTCATAGCAACCTGTTCTTTCACAGCCATCAGTTCAGATTGAATCTGTTTTATCGCTGCGCCGTTGGCTGTAGCGTTCTGGCCTACAGCATCCAGCTGCATTTTCAATTCAGCATCTCCGCTTTTCGCAGCGTCCATTGATTCTTTGCCTTGCATATCAATCGCCTTCGTCAGGTCAGCGCGGAGCTGCGCATCCCCTTCTTTGGCTTTTTGATCTGCAGCAGCAATAGTGTCGGCATCACCTTGTTGGGATGCGGCAATCGCCTCCTCCTTCCCTTTGGAGATTGCCTCCGTCGTATCTTTATTATTCTGATCAACTTTGCCTTCTAACATCGTGATTTTGTTTGACATGTCAGAGTTGGTCTGCTCTATCTGTGAGACATGTTCATTCTTCCACATTTCAAACTCTTCTTGGTTTAACTTGCCGCAGCTACTAACTACAAGCGCGACTCCCAGAAGAGCGATAATTGTGAAAGTGGTTCTACTTAGCATGGATTCCTCCTAATTTTTAACGACAATTCTGAGCGTTACTTGCAAACCGACATTAAAGCGTCTGTTTTTAAGTTACCCCAAAATAATATACTCTATTTTCCTCGGAATTCTTCTCAAATCCCGTTTTGAGCGTATGTATGCAAACGGAATAATTACTGTCCCGCGCACAAACAACGGTTTTCAATGCCCGAAACTGCATCGCGAACTTGCAAAATATGGAAAACCTGCAAGCAATTTATTCGCACAGGTGCTTTTGCTATAAATTATAGCACTTTTATCCAAAAAAAGTCAAAAGTTTTTTTCACGCTCGCCAGAACAATAGGATTAGATGTTAAAACATCCTTGATTTTTGATGCAATATAAGATAGAATTAAGTAGCCGCGAGGTTCAGAAATCGATACCGATAGAAGTACTTTGCAAGCGTCACGAAACTCACATGATTACAAACCAAGGACTACTGACAGCATGGGACAGATAAGCATTATCCTCATCGCAGGTTTACTCTTTCTTTTTTCCTTTGAACCGCTGCAAACTAACATAAACATCAGCGATATGCAGGTGGTGCTTTGGACAATTGTATTAACAGGTTTCCCTGTGCTCCTTACGTGTTTCGTGACATCCTACGTGGCGCGAACCTTTCCTGCGGACAAAGAAGAAAACCTACCGAAACTTTATCGCTTGCGACGCTTCATGATCGTTTTTGAGTGTATGAGTTTAGCGGCGTATCTGTGTAATATATACTTGCTGAATTTGCCCACCTTGATCGATAAACACCTTGCCTTCTTTCCCATGAGGCACCTGCGCCAGATATTCGCGCTGCTTCCACTTCTGATTGGTCTCATCTGTATCCGGCTTGCCTTCTATCAAGTGAATCGGCTCCAACAAGGACACTACCGAGAGGTCGCCACACTTCAATTCAAGTTTCTGCTCTTTCCACTGCTGCCGATGTTGGCTTATCTCGCCACAATAGATGCTGTGTACTGGCTCCCATATTCAGTACAGATGTTCATCCTTGAGCACCCTTACGTACTAATAGGATTGATTCTACCCGTGATTGCCTCCGCTTATATTTTTGCACCACTATTCATGCAGTTTCTATGGAAAACGGAACCCCTGGCGGTCGGTTCAGCATTGAAGGGAAAATTAGATGTGTTGACGAAACAGAGCGGCATAAAATATCGGGATATTGTGGTATGGCAGACCGGTTCACTCTTAATAGCGAATGCAGCAGTCGCGGGGACCTTTCCGTGGAACCGCCGAATTTTCCTGACAGACGCACTCCTTGAATACTTTACAGATGAAGAGATCGAAACCGTCGTCGCCCACGAACTTGGGCATATCCGCTACAGACACATTCCGACCTATATGCTGTTTTCGATCTTCTATCTATTGAGTTATCTGTTTTTCTTTGTGCTTGTTGAAGAACCGTTGGTGGCATATTTCGGGGCATCACAAATCTTGCCAACGTTATGTTCATTAACTTTTCTAATCGTCTATTTCGTGTTCATCTTCCGGTATTTGTCAAGACGCTGTGAACATCAAGCCGACCTATATGCGGCTGCGCTCACGAAGAAACCCGAAGCATTTAAAAACGCTTTGATGAAACTTGCTGTGCTGAATTCGGTGCCAAAATCAATTCGACGGTTCTTTGAAATGTTCAACACACACCCATCTATCCACCGGCGAATTGATTTTATCAACCAGTGGGCAGAACAAAATTCCGCCATTCAACGTTATAAAAACTATCTACTTGAAGTCAAAATCTTAATTGCCCTGCTTCCGATATTTGGTATCCTCGCGTTGCTGTTGCTCCGTTAAGCAGCAAAACCGATACTGAATCAGACAAAGTTGGAGTTCAGCAATCCACAATCGTCTCAATCGGAAGTCTGCTCTTCTGTAGTAAAGGATACCTCGCCTGCCTCTGTATCCTCTTCAATCGCAAATTGGAGTCGCTCTACTATCCGGTGTAATGGCAATTCATACTCTTCTTGAAGACGCCGTTTTTCATCAGCGATGTGGAACGCGACGAGCAACGGAACCCTCGCTTCATCAAAGCCTCTCCTGAGATAGGATTCAACTAAGCTTTTGACCTGGTCAACGAGTTTACCGATGTCTTCCGAGGTTAACTCCTCGGTCGGTTTGATAGTATAAGGTGTGCCGAGTATAACGAATCGAATCGGTTTATTAAGATCTTGTTCTTGCTGTTCCATTATATCGTTATTGACCCCTTTCGTATTTTTTTAGGGTTATCAGTTTTAGTCCCGTATAAAGATAAATAAAATATTTGGGTAATTCTATATTTTCTCCAGGCCCGGTAGGTTCGGTTTCCTAACCGAACCGGACTTCCCTAAAAATTACCCGATTAAATTCTTAATCTTCATTAGGGACGATATGTTTATAGTGCTTGGTGCATTATCTCTGTACACGGTGCAATACCCGTCCACGTTTCAAAAGCGATAGCCCCCTGATGCACTAACATACCGATGCCACCGAGCGTTTCACAGCCGCGCGCAGCGGCAGCTTGCATGAGCGGTGTCACCGGAGGCGTATACACGATATCGTAAACGACAGTGTGCGGTTGAAGCCAATCCGCAGAAATTAACAGTGGATGTGTCGCGTCCATACTAACCGTCGCAGTGTTGATGAGGAGCATGCTCTCACGAACAGCAACAGGCAATCGAGGATCCGCAAACCCCAACCCCTGCATGGAAATACCCGTTTTTTGACGCATCTCCTCAGCCAAGGAGATAGCTTTCTCCACTGTGCGGTTAGCGATCGTAATCAAAGCCACACCCGCAAGTGCCAACGCAACGACCACTGCTCTGGCAGCACCTCCTGCCCCTAAAACGACAACATTTTCACCTACTGGCACAGACATGTTTCCGTTTTCCTCTAAGGCCCTCAAAACACCCGGGGCATCTGTATTGTCGCCGTGTATACCGTTATCAGTAAAGGTGAGTGTGTTCACTGCTCCAATGAGTTCTGCTTCCCGTGAAATCGATGTAAGATGTGAGATGACCGCCTGTTTATGCGGAAGCGTCACGTTAATGCCAACGACATTGGTCGCTTTAAACCCCGCGATTGCGTCTGACAAATCATTCGGGCGGACACGAAAAGGGACGTATACGTAATCAAGTCCGGCTTTGGCAAAGGCAGCATTGTGCATCTGAGGTGACCGGCTGTGTTCAACGGGGTCACCAATAACGCCGACAATACGAGTATGTCCTGTCAGTGTGAGTCCTGTCTGCATTGTTTTAATGCCTTTCAACGTAATGACTGTCAACCAGCGACTCTTGTATGAAAGTATGCGCGTTTTCGTAACACATACTGATAGGCAATAGCCGATGACTATCTTCTAAGCAGTTCTTCAACGGTCTGTTTCGCCGCCTCCATCTTCGG
>JAPPDN010000391.1 GCA_028824575.1 Candidatus Poribacteria bacterium
CTGCCAGTTGAATTGGTCAGGTTCACCGGGACTCATTGGACTAACAGTCATCTGCCGATGTGTCGTTCCACTGATATCGCGTGTCCCTTCGACACGAAGTGTAAATTCCTCATCGGTATCAACATTGACATACGTCCATGCGGACCCTGTATCTGTGGGGAAGTCAATAGCGTGTAAACGTCCGACTGTATTCAGAGGCGGCAGCGAGGTTTCACCGTGTGGATCAATTAACCCCTCGTCCCCACAACTACAGAGAAATAGTAAGAGAAGTATAATGGTACTCGGTTTTCGGTTTTCGGCTTTCAGTAAGGAAAACCTGATACGCATCAGACTTCTCTTTAACTGACAACTGATAACTGATAACTGATAACTTTTCATCATTTCACCACACAGAATTTTCCGGTACTTTGGAAACCGTTCCCATCGGTTGCTCGGAAAAAGTACAGTCCGGTGCAGACCATTTCGCCGCGTGCGTTTGTGCAATCCCATTCGGATGCATTGTTAAGCACCTTAATTAAGTTTCCAAAAGCGTCGTAGATTTCAACGGTTAAGCCCTTCGGATAGAATGATAAGTGTTTGCCTTGTCCGGCGTAAAGTGGGTTAGGTGCGACTGTGACATTTCGATTTGCACTGCTTGCAATATAGTTGAAGGTTTGTCCTTGCCAGATTTGGGTGCCTGTTACGCCAGCCGGCGTCTGTCCGCGAATTTTATAGAGATAAATACCTCCCAATGGAAATCCCTTGGTGCGGAATGTTCCGATCCATTTTGTTTCGGTTTCCTGCGTTAAAAAGACGGTATAACTATCTTCATTAGGGCTTTCTACCGTGAGGTGTGGCGCGCCTTGTAGCGGTTGTGTGCTTTGCACCTCAATTTGCCACAATCCTGTGCCTTGCGGTTGTGTATGAACAAAGAAGGCAGGGGCATTACTCGGGGTATCAAACCTTGGTACAATGCCGTTTGGCACGATGCTTGGTGTGCCCATAATCCCCATTGCGTTAACAGGCACAACAGCATAATAATAGTGGGTGTTTTCTGGATCAAAGAATACACTATTAACAACATCCTGAAAGACAGCGGTGTCTTCAAACCGAGTTTGTGTGATGTCCACACGTCCGACGATCTCTATATCGTCTTCAGGGATACCGTTGTTATCCCGATCAGCAGCGGCGAGGACTTCATCGGGGTTTTGGAAAGGTTGTGGAACATCCGTCTCACTTTGCAGAACATAGCGTTTTCTCACGATTGCCACGTTCTGTATATCAGTCGAGTTATCAACATTCCACGTCACGATGGGTCCATTACTGCCTTGTGTGACCTGTGCGTTGGAAAGCGTTCCGGTCGGTGGCGCGCCTGCTGTATAACTGACAGCCCCGCCGAAAGTTCCACCGGGAATTATAACCTGTTCGACATCAGGATGCATATTGATAAGGACAAGGGTAATTTCCTGAATATCTCCGCCAAAATCTTTGAACGTCATCTGTGCCTCTTGGGAACGTTGATAGGTGAACACTTCTTTGATTTCGGTGGTGCCATTTCCTTTTCTGACGATAAACTTGGCAGCCCATCCACGCAATCCGGTAAACGCGTGTCGGTCTAATTCCCTCTGAATTTTTGTTCGGTCAGTTTGTGTGAGATTGCTCATGTTTATAGGGGCGAGGTCCGCCCCATCAATCTTGATTGCAAACTCTGGCACAACCCCTGCGGGTTTGAAAACGATATACCTTGACGCGAAATGCTCAGGCATGGATTCAGAATCGAAGTCGGTGCGGATTGGATAACTGGTGTGGACATCGTTTGGGTGAATAGCGACGGGAGGAAAACGATGTGCAAACTTATACCCGGGCATATCGGTTGCAGTATTGGCGCGGTTGTCTGTGAAGTAATTCCATACCGTGAAGGTCTTGAACGCCTCGGCGAGGGTGGTGCCGTTGTCGGTAAAGACATCGTAGAAGTTCCCCATCTCGCGATAACTTCCATCGGTGGTATTGCGATAAAACTGCCGGATAATATCGTATCCAAATCGCTGTGTCATATATAATGCCCAGATAACGGAACCGTACTCGTGGTCGCCAATGCGACTTTCAAGTGAGATATCCGGAATGAGAAACCAGCGTCGGAGTTGATGAGTGTAAAGGTTATAGGAATCGGTCTCATTAGGTTCATCGGGATCGGGAAGCGTATCGCCATCATCAATGCGCCCACCATCGTATGTCATGACTTCTATCCACGTTGCGGACGCTTCCATGAACCATGTCGGCATATAGGCGTTGTAGCCGAACTGGACTCCGTGCTGAAATTCATGGGTGCAGGTTGTCTGCAGATAGCGAATCCCTTCGGATTTTCCGACGTAATCGTAGATACGGGAATTGATCATGAAATAGGGGGCGATGGTCAGTGCGGTAGCTAAGACGCGTCCTTCAAACCAATCACCTGTCGCGATGCCGAGTGCGGGGAAGGTAAAGAGATAAACGTCATATTTATGATTGCCGCCGTTCTGCGCTGCCCAGAAATCAATATAGGGGACCTTAAATCCCATCAGGTCGATTTGGACGTGGTAGGCGCGTTCCATTGCATCTGCACAGAGGTCGATATAATCAGGTACGCCGTTACGTGGGTGAAAATCTTCAAGTGGCGGTGCGTGTGGTCCGACACGCGTATAGTGGAGCCTGAAGTGCGGTGTGTTAAACTTTTCTGGCAATTCTATCTCACCGAAGAAACTACCGGGGAGTCCGGGTCTTAGGAAAATTGGCTTGAGTTCCTGCCGATATATTGCGGGTAAGTTGTGCCAATTCTTGGCGAGGGTGACAAAACTGTCGGTTACGCATTCTGTTATTTCGTTTGAGGTGTACCTGGGTTTAAGATTGGTGAACTTCCGGGCAGTTTGGATTGCGCTCTGGAGCTCAGGATCCGGTGGAAGCGCGTGTGTAATAGATACACATGTTATAAAAAGCGCGATGATGATAAGTGCTAATTTCATGTTTTTAACTATTGGGTTTCCACTCGGTTTTCTCCGCTATTGAAAACGGGTTTCTGATACAGTTTAGCATGTCTGAGAGCGTATATGTATTTTGACATCAATGTATATTATACAATGTTTCCGGCTTATATGCCAGAGAACCTTTTGTTTGTTAGAGATATCCAGCTTGTTGCTGTCCATTTTAGCGGAGGCGTCGCGAGCAGTAAGTAACTTTAAAAGTTTACGGCACACGGCGTGTGCCTACTACCTTGCAAGTCCTTAGGAGAAATGGGTAGGTTTTCCATCGAGGCTGGTGCGGTTGGTTTCTTTCCAATATGCTTCTACGCCTTCTGCGCCCTTCTTGGTTGCCCACGCGTTTAGCTGCTCTCTTTCACCGACATAGTCATAAAGCGGGACAGCCATTCCGCACGAGGTTTGCACAAGGTCAACGGTGAGATCAAAGATTTGCCTTGCACCCGGTAGTGGTGTGAACAGCGGGAAGAGTAGCTGCCATTCGGGATCATCCTTGTGGATGGCTTTTGCGGTGCCGTAGAGGCGAAGGATCAAGGGATTATCTTCAAAAGCGGTAAGCATAAGCGTCATGCGCGGGTTTTCTTGAACATGCGCGGCGGTTTCATTTCCGCTTCCGGTCACGTTTAACCAAGCGACGCGGTTTGGATCAAGGATGCGTAAAGAGTCCATGCCCTTCGGGGATAGATTGATTCTGCCGTCAGCAGTTGCGGTTGCGACAAAGAAGATTTTTTGGTCTTCAATGAATTGCTGTAGTTTAGGTGAGATCTGTTTGTATAGTTTTGCCATTTTATCGATTACTCCTAAAAGGACTTGAGTGTTGCCCAGAGGGTTGCTAATTTATCTGAGGGTTCAACTGCTTGTGGCTCTGCACCTTCAATGTCGCTTACATATTCGCCTTCGTAGAGTCGGACATGATCGATCCAGACATCAACCTTTTCTATTCCCATAATGATACCGGCGCGTGAACTCACGTCATCCACTGGCATTTCAAACGTGATGAAGAATTCCTTCCAGTCTTCGGACAGATTGATTGATTTTCCAGAATATACATTCCATGGCGCGCCTTGATGCATAATACGCATAGTAACGTTTCTGGGTTTTTCACTTTTCGCCCACAAATTATAGGTATAGGTAATGCCTTTCTCGAGTGTGAAGGGTTGCTGATAGAGTTGTATGTGTCCGAGTGCATTGCCTGCTTTACTGATTTTGATATAAGCGACCTTTTTGCCGACAATAGGTTCTGCTTTTTTACCTTCGGTTTGGAAAAGCGCAGCGGCATCGGCATGCGTCCAATGGTGCCATCCTTCAAGGCTGAGGTCGAAATCGCCGTTTTTGAGGATATTTTCGGGTGGTTTCTCGGCACATACGTGCGTTACGAACCCGAACAGTAACATTGACACAAATAGACAGATATAAGTTAAAATTCCGTTAGTCTTGTTCACCTTGACCCTCCGTATCATGTTCACCGCCATGTTCTGAATCATGTTCACCGTTTCTATGTTCACCCTCTCCGACTTCAGGGTGTGCAGTCCACCTGTCAAAGTCCGTACTCGTTGCGATAAGTTGGACATCTCTTTTTTCACCTGGTTCGAGGTCTGCCGAGGGTGTTGGACCGAGTTCTTTCCCATTTGATAAAATGTTTATGAATAAAACACCTATTCAAACGACTTGTTTCTTAGAGGTTGCAGGCCTGTCGGAGCCATTGGAAAAATCGGATGAGGTGCCCGGGCGAATTTTCGGTAATTTCAGAGACCTTCTCCGGCTCCTCAGTTTGTAGCTCCTCCCACCGCTTTTGGGCGAGCCCCTTGACTTCCTCAAAGGTGCCTTTCTCTTTGAGATATGTATCAAATTTGCTACCGTGATGTTTATTCATATTCTATGCCCTCCTACTTTTTGATAGGTCTCTTCGCCTTCGCGCCAAACGCAAATCCTTCCGTGGTGTTTTTCTTGATTTTTTCATGAAGCCGTGTAGGAGGATCATCCTCTGTCTTTCAAGGGTAAACAAAATCCGCGCGGTGCGTTTCCCCTCACTGATACGACTACGAATTTCCCACAAATGTTCTTCTCCGGTCATTTTCTTAACAAGGTTCATCTGCAAGACCTGGGGCCAATATTCCGCGACCACCCTTATATCAAGGTCAATTATATTTCCATCTTCCTCACCAAAATTGCCGAGCCATTCTCGCACAGGTTCACGTCCTGTTTCAGTGCGAAAAAAGATAACATTAAGCATAGAGGCTCCGGTCAAAAAAAGGAAGGTAGACAGATATTTCCAGCATAGGAATTGTAACACAACTTAGAATGCCGAGTCAAGAAAAATTCCGAGATAGAAAAAGGGCAGGTGATGAACCTGCCCTTGAGATAGGATTCCCGGCAGCGACCTACTTTCCCGCGGGGTTGCCCCCGAAGTATCATCAGCGCTGAAGGGCTT
>JAPPDN010000569.1 GCA_028824575.1 Candidatus Poribacteria bacterium
CCCAATGTCTCTGTATTCAGAAGGTACCTGTACCGTGTTAGCGAGGCACCGAGCATTTTCACGATTCTTTCTAGCATCTATGATCTCCTCCTCTCTTTTTTTTGAAACAGACATGTAAAACTGATAAGTCCACCGGCGACGATAAAATAATAAAAACCGTAATAAACCCGTATATTAATCACGTAAGCGAGAAATTGGATGCCTGCGAAGACTGCGCCAAGGACGTAGCCGAGGTGGGGGATCCACACTGCAGGAGCTAACTGTTTTTGGACGAATTCTTCAGCGAGTGGCAAACCAGCACGCGGTTTTGGGTAAAAAACCACGAGATTGAGTAAAACGATTAATACCGGTAGGACGTAAAATATGCCTAAAGTGCCCCAAATCACCGTAGCCATGCAAAGCATAAGGAGTGTACACGGCGCAATAAGATAGAGGCAGGCAGCTGCTTGTACACCTCGCCATAAGTCACTCGGTGCTGAAAGTGGCGCAAGCATTAGTATCCACGACGCTTTCCAGTGTTCTGAATACTTGACAAGTAAAATGAAACTGCTAACAATGCTAAATCCGACAGTGTAAAACATCGCAGAAAAACCTGGACTGAGTCCAATAGGGAAGGAATCATCAACCCATATTTGATCAAGCGTTAGATTAAACATAACTGTGAACATAATAGCAGTTCCCAGTGAAGCGAAAAACTGTCGCAATAGTAACCTATCGCGACGTATGTACACAAAACTGAGGCAAAGCCCTGCACGAACGGCACGGTTTCGGAATATTCTCGCAAATAGCGGCGTTTTCACCCGGAGTTTAGATGTTTGTTTACTGCCGGATTCCAGCAGATAAGAGAGATATTCTGAATAACTTTTCGCGATGCTCCGAAGGGGAACAAACACTAAAAAGAACGTCGAAGCGATTGCCAACCCTGTTAAAATTAAGAAATACCGTTCTATTTCTCCGAGTGCAAGGACAACTATTCCAGCAAACCAAGCGTTTGGAAGCGCATTGAACCATTTCAGGATCGAGGTTAGTTTATCCATTAAACTATCTGGTGATAGGTAATAGAGGAGAATGCACATCAGAGGGAAGAAAAACTGAAATATAAACTGGACGTATTGCGCAATATTCCGGAACCTCTTTTTGGTGTATAGTTTTGTTAAATACCCCGCGAATGTGGTCATCACGCCAATTGTGAAGAAACCTGACATAAAGGCGGCAAGCAAATAAACCAGAGGAAAAAAGTACTGGAACTCAGAAGATTCGTCCATGCGAATCCAGATACCACCGATAGCAGGCATCAGATTTAAACAGGCTAACAATAGTAGTGTATACTTAAGGATCTGCGTTAACTTTACGAGAAAATAGGTTCGTGACGATACTGGGGTGTGGGCAATAACGGGATAGTTTATCGGGCTAAGAAAGATGTCGAAGTATGGGATCATAAAGCTGCCTATCATCATCATAGACACGGTTATACCGATAAGTGCATAGGAGAACGTGTCTATAGGGAGAAGGAATGGTATAAACGTAACTGGGATGCTGATTATAAAACAGAAGCCCCAAGCCGCAGCAAGCGAAAAGTTAGCAGCAAAGTTGTTTTTTCCCTCAAGAGCTCGCTTCTCCATCAATTTTTCTGTTTGTAGGAGATACTTGTACTGTGTTGAAGAGGCACCCAGCCTTTCGACGATTCTCTCAAGCATCTACGATTTCCTCCGTTCGTTTATTTTTTTCGAGAAAATAGATAAAACCGATAAGACCGCCCACAACGGTGACACAATAGAAACCGTAATAGACCCATATATTCAGCAGATATGTTAGAAATTGGATGCCTATGAAGACACCAGTGATAAAGAGACTTGATAGAAATGGAATCATAGTTTCGCCAGTCACCTGTTTTTGGACGAATTCTTCGGCGAGTGGCAAACCCGATACCGGTTTTGGGTAAAGTATAACGAAATTGATTAACATGATCGACACCGGTAAGATGTAGAATATACCCAAAACACCCCAAAGAACGGTCGCAATACAAAACATAAGGAGCGTACACGGCACAACGATGTAGAGAAGCCCGACTGCCTGCACGCCTCGCCATAAGTCATGTGTTGTTGACAGCGGTGCGAGTGCTAACATCCATGACGCTTTCCAGTGTTCTGAGTACCGAATGGATGCGATGAAACCACCAACAATACTAAATCCGACAAAGTAGAATATAGCCGAAAAACCTGGACTTAGCCCGATGGCGAAGGAATGCAGAACCCATCCTTGGTCAAGCATAACTACGAGCATAATGACGCTTCCAAGCGATGCGAAAAACTGTCGCAACATGTTTCTATCACGGCGCATATATACAGCACAGAGGCAAAGCCCGGCGCGGATGGTACGGTTTTGAAACATTCTCCCAAACAGTGGCATTTTCACTCGAATTTTAGATTTTTGACGACTTCCGGATTCCAACAGGTGGGAGAGATATTCAGTGTAACTCTTCGCTATACTCCGAAGTGGGACCAACACCAAAATGAGCGTTGAAACGATAGCCAGTCCTGTTAAAATCAAAAAATGGCGTTCTATTGCTCCGAGTGCCAGCGAGACAGCCCCAGCAAACCAACCGTTCGGAAGTGCGTAGAACCATTTCAGAACCGAGGCGAGTTTATCCTTTGAGAGGTCTGGTAATAGGCGCGGAAGGAGGATAAACGTTACAGGGAAGAGAGCGGGAAATATAAACTGCGCGTACTGCGCGATATTTCGGAGTATCCTTTTACTGTAGAGTTTTGTCAAATACCCCGCGAATGTAGTCATCACACCAATTGTGAAGAAACCCGACATAAAAACAATAGGCAGATAGACAAAAGGAAAAAGGAGTCGAAAGAAAGAAAATTCGCCTTTATGAACCCAAATACCACCGATAGCAGGCATCAGATTTAAACTGCCTAACAGCAGAGTGGTATAAGTGAGTATCTGCGTTAACTTTACGAGAAAGTAGGTGTGCGATGGTACCGGCGTATGCGCAATAATAGGATAATTTACAGGTATGAGAAGGATATCAAAGTATGGGACCATCCAGATGCCTATCATCATCATAGACATTGTGATGCCGATCAGCGAAAAGGTGAATGTGTCCATCGATAAGATGAACGGCATAAATGTGAATAAAACACTGATTATAAAACCGAAAACACAGGTCAAGGCGAGAGACATATTGGATAGGTCGTTTTTTCCCTCAAGTGCCCGCTTTTCTACTATCTTTTCGGTTTGTAAGAGATACCTATACAGGGTTGGGGCATCGCAGAATCTTTCCACAATTTTCTCAAGCATCCAAGGTATTCTCCGTCACAATCCGAATGGCTTCTTCGGTTTTTTCATCAATGCCTGTTGTTTCCGTCAGTTGTGCGAAAATTTCATTGAGTGCTGTCTGATTCGTCTGCTGTCGCAATTCTTCTACTGGGGCATCAGCGATGAGTTTCCCTGAATTGATAATCATGATTCGCGGACAGAGCGTTTCGGCAACCTCAAGGATATGTGTGCAATAAAGGATCGTTTTGCCTAAATCGGCTAAACGTTGGAGGAGTGCTTTCATGAGGGTGACCGTCCCGACATCCAGATTGGTGAAGGGTTCATCTAAAAACAGGACATCCGGATTGTGCATGAGCGCAGACATAATGATGCACTTCTGCCGCATGCCTTGTGAAAAACCGCTTATTCTCTGGTTTGCCTGAAATGCCATGTCAAACAGCTTGGCAAGTTCTTCTATTTTCTGCGCGATGAGGCGTTCCTCTAAATGATAGAGCCTGCCGATTAACTGGAGGTGTTCTACTAAAGTCAGGTGTTCGTAGAGTTGCGCTTCTTCAGGCACGTATCCGATGTGACGCTTTAATTCAAGAAGCTCGGTTTGGGCATCGTATCCTGCCACAGCGATTTCGCCGGATGTCGGATGCAGCAAGCCGACGAGCATTTTAAGCGTTGTACTTTTCCCTGCCCCGTTGGGACCGAGATAACCGACGATTTCACCCTGTTTCACTTCAAAGCTAATGTCGTCAACTGCTGTATTCTGTCCATATTTCTTGGTGAGATTTGAAACCTGAATCATATTTGTTGGTTATCCTCGTAGTTTCGGACTATCTATGATAATTAGAGACGCGATTTTGGGGCAAAAAGGGTGCATAATTTCGGAAAAACGCAAGGAAATCTGAATGCCTCCAATAGACATCCATTTCGATTTATGATACCATATTAACACATTTCTATCACCCGATTTCTTGAAAGAAGAAGGAGCATATACATGGAATTCGTCCAGTTGACGGAGGCACAACATCAGGAATTTGAAGAGAACGGATACTTCATCATGCGCTCAGTCCTTGACAACGAGATGATAGACCGCTTGCTGGAAGCAGGAGATCGTTTAATGGCATCTTTGGATCTCAATGGGGGACATTATGGACACAGACGAGATGGATTGGTACAAGAACCTGCCTTCGCAGAACTCGTATCGCAGACAAAAGCGATTCCCTTGGTGATTCAACTTCTTGGCACGAATATCCATATCACCAATACCGCGCTCCTCTATAAGCATCCGCAGCCACACGAACTTCCGGAACGCCGTGGCTGGCATCGAGATGCCGGTATACATTTGGATCTCGGACACAAGGCTTGCCCGCGCGTTGGGTTGAAGGTGGCTTACTGCTTAACAGACTGTGATATGCCGAACTCTGGCGCGACGCTGTTTATCCCGAAGAGCCATAAGTCGGGGGTACCCTTGGGAATCCCAGAAGGCGAAATTGATCCGATTGAACCGTACGACGAGCCTTTACTCCGCGCGGGGGACGCTTATTTCTTTGAAAGTCGTATCTACCACACCACCGGACTCAACTGGACGGATAAAACCGCCAAGATTGTTATTTATGGCTATCATTACGCGTGGCTGAAGCCGGAAGGGTATCTGTTGTACTACAACGACAGACAGCAACCCGATGCGGACGTACTGGAAAAGGTTGATGACTTGGGGAAACAGTTTCTCGGTGGTGGTGGCGGTGCGGCAGCAGAGTGGGCAGCAGCACATAATCTGGCGTTAGAACAGGCACCACATGTCGTGACAATCTAACTCTTTTCTGCTACTTAAAACTGGTAGAGGTTCCGGGCATTTTCTGCCATGATCTTGCGTTTGAGCATCGGCGCGAGGTTTTTTGGGAGTGCCTGATCAGGGGAATCAAAATCCCAATGTGGATAGTCAGTGGCGAACATTAGCCTGTCGTCTAAGTTGAGCTGCGCGAGGAGTTGGTCGAAGTATTCTTGTTTAGGGGGTTCTTCGATCGGCTGTGTGGTAACCCAGAAGTGTTCGCGGATGTATTCGGACGGCAACCGTTTCAGCTCTGGCCGTCGCGGTGGTCACGGGAGCGGTGGATGTCTCCGGGGTGCTTGCAGCGATC
>JAPPDN010000791.1 GCA_028824575.1 Candidatus Poribacteria bacterium
CCCTCTATTTCGGGACAAATCTCGTCGAATTTGTGATGGGAAGTAATTTGGCGATTTTAGGACTATTTCTCGGACAGCGGATGTATTCGTTTAAGCATTGGTAAAATGGTTATCAGTTGTCAGTTCCGAAAAAGTGTTTAATTCGATGCCTTCTGTAAATGAATGTTCCCACCAGAAGTACGCAATTTCAGCAAGGGACCGCCGCCATTTATACTACCTTCCAATCTATTTTTGGGGACCTTTCCTTGAATCGTCGATTCTACTGCGAAATCTGTCGAGACACGTCCACCGCTGGCTTTCGCTTCTACCTCGACTGCAACATCTGGCATAAGCGTGCAAGTTATCGCACCGCCCGATGTGCGTAAACTACACTCACTCTGGGGTTGTGTTTTCATAACAGTTTGGATGGAGCCTCCTGAAGTGCGCGCGGTCACATTCCTGCCGATGCCTCCTAACCAGATACTACCGCCCGATGTCCGGACATCTATCCCTTGATTACAATCCACGGCCTTGATACTGCCGCCTGAAGTCCTACCTGAAATAAATCCCCGAATTGCCCCAAATCGGATGCTGCCGCCTGAAGTTCGTACCTGAACACCGCCTGTGACATTAACTGCCTCAATACTACCACCGGATGTATGTCCCAACACTGGGCCTGTAATGCTCTGAAAGCGCAAACTACCACCCGAGGTCTTTACACGGACATCACCAGTAAGATTGGCTACCGAAATGTCACTGCTTAAAGTGTTTAAATCAACATTGTACTGTTGTGGCACTGTTATCAAAAAATGAATTTTCGCGAGATTAAACTGTTTCCACCAATGCTCCCGATCGTGTTTGAAAGTTCCTCGAATATGGACATCGGCACCCTTTTGTTCAAACGCCAGTTCAAAATCTGCAAGCATTTTTTCAACAGCCTCAACCGATTTGGATTTTGATTCTTTCGTGATTACGACTTCAACGTTCTCTTGTTCAGCGGTTTGGATTTCAATTGCCCCGAACTCCGACAAAACGCTTAAATTCCCGCCGCTCTTGACACCATACGTTTTTTCAATCTTTTCCAAAATAGGTTCCTCCACTGCTATAGCGTCAGTGTTACTTTTAATGCTCAAAAGGACTTGGTTTTCTGCCTTTTCTGCCTTTTGCAAACGGATGCTTCCGGCAGAAGTGTGCAATTTTAGCAAGGGACCACCGCCGTTTATACTACCCTTTAACCTGTTTTTAGGCACTTTTCCTTGTATGACCGAAGTCACTGGAAATTGTGTTGAAACGCGTCCGGCACTGGTTTCCGCATCTAAGTTAATAGCAATATCCGGTATGAGGGTAACAGTGATGCTGTCCGCCGATGTGTGTAACTAAGGGAAGGCGCGACCTGCCTGGAACGTTATAGACGCTATCCCAGACAGGCACACCTTAATTTATGTCCCATTATTTTGCTGTTGTGTTCGGATTTCTTGGAGTATCTCGACGACAGTCTCCATTTGTCCTTCAAGTTTGCCAATACGCTGTTCGACAGATGGTGCCTCCGCATCCTCGTCTGAGGTAACCTCAACGGTCTCGGCGGTATTAACATCTTCTTCTCCTGTTTGCCCACTCCACATATCTTTGAGAAAGGAGGGCATGGATTGTCGGACAACCTCGCTGACATCTTTTAGTTCGTCACCAATGGTTTTTTTCATGTGATCGAAGTCAAAATCGTCAATGCATCCTTCTTTAACGTACGCTGCGACTTGGTGGCATGCGAAACAGATATCGCCAAAAGAGGCATCCGTTTCAAGAGGTTCAAAGAGCCCATCGGGTACAGCTTCAAGATCCGTTAGAAGGGTCAGAGCGTTGTTGAATTGTCGTGCGCACAGCTCCTCCCCGTCACAAAGGTCCTCTGAAGAAATTACTGAAGTTTCAACAATACGTGCTGTGGTTTCCAACAGCCGTAGAATTCGGCGGATTTCCTTTTGGGATTCATGTTCGTTAGACATGATTGTCTCCTTTTTAGGTCAGTTTGCTTATATAGAGACCCTCAAGGCAGAAAAGGATAGTTAAAAATTCAAACTGCACTATTTTCGTTTCAAATAGGCAGAGAATAAAAGTGAACAGAAACGCCCAGATTTGCCTATCGGGTTCGTTTATATAGAGTCATCTCCGACTGAAAGGATAGTGGAAAAAAATAATTAGGCTTGCTAACCGCTGGGACCGAGACATCAAGCAGTTTCCGACTTCAGTTCGGCGACGTTCCGGCGGATCTTGATAACTGCCTTAATAATGTCCTCCATCGCCTCTTCGCTCGCCATCAGGACGTTTTGGCTTAGGGAAAGACCTGTTTGACATATTTTTTCAGTCTCAGGGCACTGCACATCATCAAAATTGAGATTCTGACCGAAAAGATTAGAGGCGAGAAAGTCGGCGCGATACATAGGGGTGGAATACCAATATCCCATAGGTATGCCCTCTGCACGCATCGCACGGAGGAAAGTCTCGCGTGAGATGCCTTCAAACTCTTCGGAATCAAAGATCGCCTTGTAGCCGTGGCATCCACCACGCGTCGCGCGCGGATCCAATGGTGTGACTTTAATACCCGGTACCTCGCCAAGCCAACCGTCTAACCAGCGCATGTTCTTGTGTCGGTGATTGGTTTCAGCCTCAAGTCGGGTTAGACGAGAGAGGAGGAGACCGGCTTGCCATTCCGTCATTCGGAAGTTGCCACCGAAGGGTTCTGCGTCTCCGAATTCAGCATCAGGCAGCGTGCGACCACAGTTATGCAGTGCGTAAGCGCGTTCATAGAGTTCACGGTCATTTATTAGGACAATGCCACCCTCACCGGCGCAAAGGTTTTTCGAGGACTGGAAACTGAAGCACCCGAAATGCCCCCAACTGCCAACACCGCGCCCACGCCACTCCGCCCCGTGTGCCTGCGCGCAATCTTCGACAATCCCAAGGTTATACCGATTCGCAATGTCAACAAGCGCGTCCAAATCTGTTGGATAGCCTGCGATATGGACCGGCAAAATGACTTTCGTCTTTTCGGTGATCGCGGCTTCGACTTTAGAGACATCCAACAGAAAACTATCCGGTGCAGTATCGACAAAGACAGGCACGGCATGCGTCATCAGAATCGCAACGACTGTCGCTTGAAAGGTATAGGATGTCGTGATAACTTCGTCGCCGGGACAAACGCCCGCCGCTTTCAGGGCGATATAGAGTGCCGAGGTGCCGCTGTTAACGCAAACGCCATAGTTCGCACCTTGGAATTCAGCAAACTGTTGTGCGAATTCTGGAACTTTCGGTCCGCCAACACCCCATTGCTTACTGTTATAGATAGTTTCAAATGCTTCAAGATCCGCCGCGTCGAGTGTGGGCCACGCCGGAAAACCGTCAGTTCGGACAGGTTCGCCGCCGTTTATTGCCAAAGTTGCCATCTTCTCATCCCCCTTTGACTTCTAAGGTAATTTCTCTACATAATCCCGTAAATCTGTGAACTTCGTCCTATTAATTACATCTTGTACCTGACGCGCTAAAGCCCCTGATTCTACTTTAGCGATTAATGTGTTCAAGACATCTCGCGCTTTTCTTTCTAATTCAGTGTCAATTGCGCCATTTTGAATGGCTTCTGCAAATTCGTCCTCATCCTGAATTTCATAAGTGCCGTCTGGATTTACCCAGAGATCTAAAAACAGATCGGTTATTTCAAAACACTCAAGTTTTCCTGCCGCATTTACGCGCCGCTTGACGGGTTTCAGAACATCACAGTAATATCCTGTCCACTCGTTATCCAGATTATAGACTTTACCGACATCATACCAAAGCCCTGTAAACACAAACCAGACTGCAGCAAAGTCATCCCCTAAAACTGTCTCGCCGTTTTGAATTATCGGTGAGGACGGTTTAACCCGTTGAGACGTGACAACCACATCGTCGTCGAGATAAAGCAACTCCTGTTGGAAGTGATTCACCCTGTCCGGGAGTCTTTTATAGGTAAGTGTTACAGTTTCCATTTCTCTAACTTTCCTTGCGGTTCGATCAGGTGGATTGGAGTTTGAAACTTTCTCTCCGTATACCCGCTTTCCATTTCATTCCAAGCTGCGCGCTTTTTAATTTAGGACTGATGTGCCACAATTGCTTCACGGAAGGCTTTAATATGCTTCGGTGTTGTGCCACAACAGCCACCTATCAGGTACGCTCCGGCTTCAATGAGTGCGGGAACGTGGCTTGCCATCTCCGCTGGTGTTTGTGTATAGACAGTGTTATGATTTTCGTCAAGTTTCGGCATGCCCGCATTTGGATATGCCATCATCCATTTCCCGTTGACTCCCGTTTCAGCGAGTGCCGTATTGATTTGCTGGATACCTGCAATCGCATAAGGCATCCCTGTATGTTCATCGCGTCTGGATTCAGCACCACAGTTTACACCAATGATACTCACAGCATCTAACAGTGAACCGCCGTCTGAAAGTCCGTTGTTTATGAGAATCTCAAGCAGATCCGCAGGGGAATTTCCCCAATCTGTCCGATAAATAACATTACCTGTCCGCCGTTCCTTCGTCCATTTGTACGTCAAATTCACCGCAACAGGGATTCCTGTCTCACGTGCGACATCTACAGCCATTGCTGCCTCTTTTGCGGAAAACATCGTCTCAAGACAGAGAAAATCCACACCCTCTTCTACGAGTGTATGGATCACTAACTTATGTGCCTCTCTCGCGTCATCATTTGGAATCCCAAAAGTTGTATCCCCGCTATCGGCTTCAATCGCACCGGGAGAGGGTCCGACGGAACCTGCGATATATACATTTTTTCCGCTCTGCTCTACAGCCATTTTTGCGTGTTGGACAGCGAGGCGTGTCAGACGTTGCGCACCCGCTGTGTCTTGCCCCGCCATTTCTAAGTGAAGTGGTGATGCGACAAACGTATTTGTTCCAATCGCCTCAGCACCTGCGTTGATATAATCTGAATGGATGTCAACAACCGTAGCAGGATGCAATTCATTGGCGAGTGCGCTATTCGCGAGTTCTATACCGCGAGCAAACATCTGCGAACCGAACCCGCCATCGTATAAAATCGGTTCATCAACTTTTAAGCGTTCTTGAAAATTTTTAACTATTGGGTTTTCGCGCATTTTTTTCCTTCGTCTCAATGGTTGCCAGTTGTCAGTTCGCTTCGCTTTCAGTTATCAGTTCAGAAACCTGTTGTGTCGGGTACAAACCTTAGGGACTGCCACAAGACAGTAACTGACAACTGACCGCTGAAAGGATTTTCGTAGAAAATCCGAACCGATAACCACTATATCATCGGTTTAAATTGACAACCTTCTACGAATATGTCAAAAAAATCGGGTGTGGTTTCCAATTCAATATGCTCAATATTGCTGACAAATGCTTCAACCCTTACGCGTTTTTTTTCGGAGAGTAGGACAGCCGTC
>JAPPDN010000283.1 GCA_028824575.1 Candidatus Poribacteria bacterium
TTAGTCTGGGAATAGACTAAATCCATTCCTTGTATTACATTCCGAACCTACCGGGGAGCTGAAAGTGTCTCTTTATTTTTCGGATCCACTATAGCTTTAGGATTCACTATAATGGATTAAATTACTATCTAAACAAAAGTATGGATTCATAGATTTCAGCGAAAATTAATTCCGTGCTTCAGGTGTAACTGTCAGTTTTACGCGTTTTCCCTCTCGTAGCACAACAACTTCGACAGGTTCGCCAATCTTCACAGCATCAAGCGCATAAGTGTAGTCGTAGATATTGGTAATCTTCTGTCCACCAAATTCAACGATAACATCACCGCCCTTTAAACCGGCTTTATCGGCAGGACCTTCTGCGCGAACACCAGAGAGTTTAACCCCCGTGCCTTCCGTGGTATAGTCAGGGATCGTCCCAAGATAGGCACGCAGTGTATCACGACTCCCTTCCTCTGACTGACTTCGTTCCACTCGGACATACTCCGGACGTTCATCAGCACTGACCAAATCTGAAACGATGCCGTGTGCCAAGCGTGCAATCCGTTCTATGCCAGTATAGTTGAGTGTATCTGGGTCATCGGTGGGTCGGTTATAGTCTTCATGTCCACCCGTGAAGAAACTCAGCACCGGTACCTCTTTCGGATAAAAGGCAGTCACATCCGTTGGCAGATAAGGATCTTCTTGGAGTGTTAGATTAAAACCGATGGGAATGTTCCGTTTTTCAATCAACTTTGTCCACACAGACGATGAACCCACGCCTTGCAAGATGAGTTTATTTTCACGGAGTCGTCCGACCATATCAAAGTTGATGTATGCCGCCACCTTTTCTAAAGGAACGACGGGATCGTTGACAAAATGGGTAGATCCAATGAGTCCGAGTTCCTCACCCGACCAGAGCGCGAAGATGATGCCCCTACGAAATTTTTCGGGGTATTTCTGGTATGCTTCGTTAAGCGTGGTCGCCAATTCCAATACGACAGCCGTGCCGGAGGCGTTATCATCCGCACCGTTGTGAATCTGTCCCTCTTCGCCTTTCCGAGCCAGTGATCCTATTTCACCGTGACCGATATGATCGTAGTGCGCGCCTACAATAATATACTCGGTTTCATCTGTTAATTCCGACGGTGGCAGAAGCGCGACCACATTCTGGTCGGTTTTCTTAACTTTCTCAACCGAAACCACGATTTTGACTTTGACACCGGGCAACGGAAATTGTCCGAGAAAGTGTGGGTTTTCAACATCCAGTCCGGATTGAACATCTTTCAGATTTTTACCGGATGGTGCAAAGAGGGCATTTGCCACAGTATCACTGATGGATGCTGCAGCAATCCCTGAATCTGCAAGACTACTGTCAAAATCAAGCGGAATCAGTTTACCCGCGTTCGGAGAGTTCGGACCGGCAACAACAAGAAACGCCTTTGCCCCCTGCTCCCGTGCTTGCATCGCTTTGTAACGGAGTCCTGCATACCGATTCAATTGCTGGCGGCGTTCAGGTTCAACGCCTTCAGGCACATAGCGAAGCGCGACAACTATTTTGTCTTTCACGTCCAGACCGGCATAAGCGTCATACCCCTCGCCTAACCCGCCGGGGACGGTTAACCCATACCCGACAAAAACCACTTCACCTTCAACAACCCCGTTCCGAGAGAAAGAGAGCGGTTGGAAATCGCGTTCCACGCTGAATTCCATCATTTGCTCGGACTCATGCATCTGGCGTGTCATATGAAAACTGTTCTCCGCTGCTATAATCCGCCTCCCCGCGGTGAACTCGAATTCTTGAAAATAACTCGCCTCATCGCCGACAGGTGTGAGATTAAGTCGTGTGAACTGCGCGGCGATGTGTTCCGCTGCACGTTTCGCGCCTTCGGAACCGGTCATTCTACCTTCCAAAGCATCGCCAGCAAGGAATTCAATGTGCTGGCGGATACTCATTATTTTATTGGAGGATTCGGCATTGGAAACCGTTCGCACCGGATGCTGAAGTAAATTATGACTTCTTGGTGCCAAGGTAATAGCCTTTAGTGCCGCTGCATGATCCCAGTCTGCAAGATAGAGTTGTGATACTTCTTGACTGTTCCGATTCGAGGTCCAGCATAACCGGCTCCCATCCGGAGAAAAGACAGGAAGTCCATCAAAACCATCGGTTGCGGTAACGCGAACCGGTTCATGTCTACCTCTGCCATCAACGAGATATAACTCAAAATTAGAGAATCCGAGTTTATTAGAAGCGAAGATAACATAGGTGCCACTCGGATGAAAGTAAGGTGCCCACGACATACTCTTGAAATCGGTCAGTCGCAGGATATTTGAACCATCTGTCCGCATCGTGTAGATGTCCGCTTGGCTGCCATCGGGTGTGAAGTGCCGCCAGACGATGTGTTGTCCAGCGGGTGTGAAGAAGGGACCGCCGTCGTAGCCCGGTGCGTTCGTCAACCGGGTCTGATCTGAACCGTCGGCATTCATAATATAGATTTCGCCGAAATAGGCGGGGTCAACTTCAAGTTGCTTCAGGTCCTTCGGAGTGAGTTGATCTTTAGGATATGCGTCTCGAAGCGAACAGAAAACAATGCGCTTGCCATCAGGCGAATATGAGGCTTCAGCATCATAACCGGGCGCGTCTGTCAGTCGCTTGAGGTTGCTACCATCCCGATGTGCCGAGAAGATGTCCATCGCTTCATCGTAATCCCAACTGTAGCGACGCTCTTGCCCAGATGCTCGGAACTGCAATTCTTCTTCCTGTTTTGCTTTCGCGAAAGCGTCGTGGTGTGTCGAGGCGTAAAGCACCTCATCGGTCCCCGGTCGGAAGAAGGCGCAAGTTGTTTTCCCTATACCGGTCGAGACGCGATGCGTATCACCGGTCAGCAGGTTTAGCAGATAAATCTGATAGAACGGGTTATTCGGTTCACGTTCACTTTGGAAGATGAGGGCGTTGCCGTCTTCAGAGAAATAGCCTTCCCCAGCACGCTTCCCGTCATAAGTGAGTTGTCGGATATTGCTGAGAAATCGTGTCTCCTCAACAGGATGATTAGCCTCTGTTTCTTCTGGCGTTGTCCGCTGTGCCACAACATCGTCTGTTACGAGGATAGCAAAGAATATTGTGCAGAACAGCCCAATCAATTTGATGCAACGCATCTCCATCCCTCCTTCTTGAATGGTTTACTGTTTTACAGATGCTGAGCTGCTTTCTGTTTAAGGAAGGCGAGACCGTCTATCGCGAGGCTTTCGGCACTCGGTGCGATGTCGCGCCAGATGCATGTCGCAGCGGCGATTTCCTTGACAGCGGGCGTAAACGATTCGATCACGAGCCATCTATCGTAATTAACCTTTGCCAATGCACCAAAAACGCCATCCCAATCTACGAGCCCTGTGCCCGGAGTGCCGAGATCATTTTCACAACAGTGCATGTGATGCAAGTAATCACCCGTCGCAATAATCGCATCTGCCTGATTCTTTTCTTCTATGTTCATGTGGAACGTGTCCAGATGCACCTTGAAGTACGGGCTATCCACCGCTTTACAAAGTTTAACAGCATCTTCGGCGATGTTGACGAAGTAGGTTTCAAACCGATTGAGCGGTTCGCTCGCCAGGGTGACACCGTGTTTTCCGCCGAATTCAGCGACCTCTCGTATACCTTCAACGCACCAGTCCCATTCCTGTTCGTTTCTGGCCCGCCCAACGAGTTTACCCACAGCACTATACATCGGTCCAACGAGCGTATCGGCACCCAATTCAGCAACGATCTCGATTGTGCGTTTAAGATAGGTTTTTGCGTTTTCTCGAATAGTAGGGTCCTCGTCAATCGGATTCCTATCCCCACCCATGATGTTACACCCAATGGTTTCTAAACCGGTATCTTTCAGTAACGCTTGGGTGTAAGGGATGTCCACTGTATCTGGGTCAAAGATAGGGATTTCGACACCATCAAAACCCATTTCAGCAACTTTCGGAATCAGATCTGCAGTTTCTCGATCAAACTTATCTGCCCAGAGTAATAAATTTACACCAAACTTTGGCATTATGTGTCGTTCTCCTTATAGCGTGTAATAATTTTTTAGTTTAGCACAAATAGCAAAGCGTTTTCAAGTTTTTTCGGAGAGCCAGCAGTCGTTCGTGTGATGTTATTATAGTGAAGCCCATAATTATTTGGACGCGCGATTGATCGTAGGGGCTGGGTTACCCAGCCCTTACGATCAGGCAATGTGGGTTGCTATCGTGGTGTGTCAATTTATTTTCGTGCTTTACTATAACAGTCTAATAATAATGCGGGAGATGGGGCCGAAGTGGTTTTACGATGGGATTACTTTTTCTTCTATTGCTCAGAGTCAGATGAAGGCGGCAGGGCATACATACTCCGCCGAACCTTCACGATCTCACCAGAATCTACAAGACGCTTGAGTTCGTTTTTGATGGAACCCGGATGTCCCCCAATCGCATCAATGAGTGCTGCTGTTTTTTTCTCACCGTCGGAAAGCAGCGAGAAAATCTGGTCCCGGAATGGGACACGAAGGCGTTTACCGCCTCTGAGCTTCATCAAAATACGGTTCGCCTGACTGCTGGAGACTCCCATGACCTGTTCCACTTTTTCGCGACCAGATTCCGCAGTGAGATTGTCGCGTTCTGTTTCAAAACGCTCGCGTTCGGCTATTGCCTCAGGGAGTTTGCCCAACCCGCCAGCAACCTCAAAGTCTTCCCAGTCAAAAAGGACGGTTTCGGGTCTATTGGTGATGTCGGGCAATGGCATGCTCGAAAGCAGCACCACCGTCTTGTTCGGTAAACGGTTCAATCCGATTCGACCGACAATCCGTCTAAATAAACCGACAGTCTTCCGTTCATAAACATCCTGGATGCGCTCGTCTTTGTAGTTACCAAATTCCGCTTCTCCGTCATAACAGAGCGGTTTTTCGGCGTTGCCAAACAAAATCTGTGATTGCCGCCAAGTGAGACCTGGTGACCAATACGGTGCCCCAACTATCCAAACCACTTCTGCCGTTTCAAAAGCGGTGTCTTCTAATGTTTCTATCTCTTTGAAACTTGTTACGAAATAGACATTTTCCCTTGCTGCGATGTTCTGTAAATGTTGTGTTACGGGTGCGCTGGTGATAATCGCATGCTTAACGCTTGGGGCACTCTCAATTTCTGCTTGGATACCAAGAAAAAAGCGCTGCCCGATCTCAGACATACCCAGAACGTCCCAATCGGTATCGTAGTTTAAAATTGTTTGTCGTGGATAGATACCTGTGCGAATCTGAAAAACCCGATTCCCTGCGACCCACGCCATCGGTTTGATGTGGTGGACTTCAATCTCTTCACCCGGAAATGCCCGATAGAGATCCTGATCGGAGAGCGTTGACGACATGAACAGAAGACGCTTGACCGTGGGAGGCAACACCGGTGGCACCCAGTGCCAGGGCT
>JAPPDN010000485.1 GCA_028824575.1 Candidatus Poribacteria bacterium
GCTATGCCAGTGAAACCCCAACCTGAAGAAAAGTTATCCAAATATCGATAACGGTATCCCATTACCTCAGCAACACCGGCCAATCCGGCAACTGCACCACTGAGCGCCATTACCCATACAGTTACAGTGCGTGGGTTGATCCCGCCATAAGAGGCGACATCGCGAGCACTTCCTACCAAACGGAGTTCGTATCCCCAACGCGTATACGTTAAGAAGATATAACAGAGCACAACAGACCCACAGGCAATTAGGAAACTCGCGTTTAATGGGTTACTCTGCGGGAGGAACGGAACTAAAGATGCCAATCGTGGGATTCGCGCCGTTTCATGAATTTGTGGTGTCTGTGGAATCATCTGCCCGGGTTCTTGGTAGACCGAGGTGACGAGGTAGTTCATGAGGGCGAAAGCGATGAAGTTCATCATAATTGTATTGATGACTTCATGTGCACCATATCTCGCCTTTAAAAAACCGGGGACAGCACCCCACCCGGCACCAGCAATCATCGCCGCCGCGATACAGAGCGGAATCAGTAGGAAAGCAGGTAGGTTTAAGTGCATACCTATCCACGCAGCAGCGAAAGCGGCGACGTAGAGTTGACCCTCACAACCGATATTAAACAGACCACTCCTATAGCCGATAGCGACAGCGAGTCCTGTAAAAACTAAAGGAGTCGCGTTGAATAGGACATATCCGACTTCGTCAAAATTCGCGAACCCGCTGAAAAAAATAATCTTATAGAACTCCAATGCGTCTTGCCCTCGGATATGGACCACGATCCCACACGAGAGAAAAAAAACAAGGATAGCGAGCAGCGGAGGTATACAACTTAGGAAAAACTTTCTGGATTGGGAGGTTTTGTCTCGAACCAACGAGACAAACAATTTTCGGATGTTCAAGAGTTCTCAGTCTCTCTGCTAAACTTGACAAAAGTTTTTAGAACGTGTTATTATGTATGATGTTATTATCCGCAATATGCTTGTTAGTATAGCACAGACATCGGATTAAAACAAACCGCTGATTATTCAGCGGGTAACGAGGAGAGCACTATGGAGAGAAACAGAAGTCAATCATCTCATCATGAGAATACCCCAACAGATCTGCCTGCTGTTTTGGGTGGAACGCCAGTCTTTGAAATAACACCTGACGCGCCCTATCCAAAACTTGACCAATGGCAGCAAATCACTGAAGAAGAAGCACAGGTTGTTTATGAGATGACGCTTCGGAATGAACTCTCCGGTACTTCTACGACTGTTCAAGAATTTGAGCGTACCTGGTGTGAACGCCATCAAACCGAGTTTGCTTTGAGCCTGACCAACGGTACGGCAGCTTTACATAGCGCAATGTTTGGACTCGGTGTTGGTCCCGGCGATGAGGTTATCTGTCCGACTTATACATGGATGGGGTCAATCACGCCAGCACTAACCTTGATGGCAACACCCGTTTTCTGCGAGGTGGATCCGAGGACATTACTTATTGACGTAAAGGATGTTCGACAGCGTATTACGCCGCAAACCAAGGCAATCGTGGCAGTGCATCTGTGGGGTAATGTCTGCGATATGGATGCGCTCATGGCTCTTAGTGATGAAACAGGTATACCCGTCATAGAGGATTGCTCGCACGCACACGGGGCATCTTATAAAGGTCTGCCGTGTGGAAGCATCGGACAGGTAGGGGCTTGGAGTTTGCAAGGCAACAAACCGATTAGCGGCGGTGAAGGGGGTATGCTTGCTACCAACGATGTATCAGTTTTTGAGCGGGCATGTCTGCTCGGTCAAGTTAATCGTTCGCCTAACGTCGAAGGCAAAGCAGCCGAAGCCCTCCAATACCCCCATCTTCCACCGATGGGACTCGGCGTTAAATTTCGTGCCCATCCACTCTCGATTGGTATCGCTTCGGTACAACTGAAAAAACTTGATGAACTCAATGCAAACCGTCGCGCTTATATACAAGAAATTTCTGATGGATTACAGGATATTCCAGGCGTTTCTCCTATTGAGACGCATGAAGGGACTACGTCAGCAGGATTTTACGGTTTTCCTATTCACTATTATAAAGAAGATATGAATGGACTGCCCGCACCACTGTTTGCGGAAGCACTCCGAAAAGAGGGTGTTCTGGCAAATAATAATCCTTATCCACTCCTTGTTGGGGACGGTGTGCCGCTTTTTTCAGGGAGTCTACCCACTAATAGCAATCCGTATCCGCTCCTACATACTTTGCCGCTCTTTATGCAAGGACTTGATATCTACATGAACGGTCGTGGTTCTCTCTGCCCGGTTGATGCGGGTGGAACGTTTAAAGGATATACCCCATCAGATTTTCCCGTGACTGAGAAAGCTTGTTCGCAGCTTATATTTTTGCCGCTATTAACGAAGCCGGTAGCAGGTGCTGCATCGGGAATCTTGGCTGCTATTCGTAAAGCCGCTTTACACAGTCGTTTGATAGCTGCTGAATAAGTAAACAAAAATGTCAACAGAATTTTCAGCCCGAACTCGGGGAAATAATATTAAAATACTCAAGACCGAACCTTTGGATGTCTTGGTTATTGGTGGTGGTATTGTCGGCGCGGGTTTAATCCGCGATCTTGCCCTTAATGGAGGTATCAAAGCAGGATTAATTGAACAGGGCGATTTTGCAAGTGGAACGAGCAGTGCTACCTCGCAGCTTGTTCACGGTGGATTTCGCTACCTTAAACACGATAGAGCACTCGTTAAAACGTCGCGTAAAGAACGCGAGATCCTTCAGCGCATTGCACCGAATCTTGTCAAACCGCTTCCTTTAGCTATTCTCTTCTACAAAGGCGATCCGTACCCATTAGCAGGCATACAAGCCGCTGCGTACTACTACAATTACCTTTCTAAAATAGACAAGACAGAGAAATCAAAAGCGATTCGCGATCCTCAAAAGATTCAACACTTACTCGGCCCCATTGCTACGGATACCCTAAAAGGTTGTGTTGTTATATGGGACAGCACGACTGACGACGCGAGATTAACCCTCGCTACACTCAAAGATGCCCATCGATATGGTGCTGTTGTAACCAATTATGTCCGATTTCTCGATTTTGTCAATCAACCGGATACAACTGATAGTGGGAACCGGATATACAGAATAACCGCTGAAGATATTATCTCTGGACAACGTTTTGAAATCTCCGCGCGAAAAATTGTATCGGCGACGGGTCCCTGGAGCGACTCTGTGTGGTGCAAGGATCCAAGTTACGACGGAATGCCACGCCTGATAATGAAAAATGCGCAAGGCATTCATATCGTTTTACCAAGGTGTGGAAAAGAACATGCATCGGAAGCGTACGGTTTAGTAATCTCTACACAGTCAGAAAGGCAACAAGGTGGCAAATCCCGCGGCATTTTTATTTTACCCGGTCCGCACAATACCTCTATCGTGGGTACCACTGAAACAACGCCAGCGGAAGATTTATCGTCGGTGCGGCCATCGGCTGATGAAGCGGCGTATCTACTTTCGGAAACGCAGCGAATTTTTCCAGAACAGACGCTCAATAATGATACTATCATTGCTGCCTATGCCGGGACCCGACCACTCATAGCGGCGAACTGGTACTCGCGCGAATTCACAAAGACCAGTTTTGTTTCAAGGGATCACTTAATCACAGAGAGTCCGAGCGGGGTAATGTATCTTTATGGTGGCAAACTTACCACACACCGCCAGATGGCAGAGGAAACAGTGAACCACCTGGCAACTTTTCTGAATGTCCCGCGCCGCTGTAAAACGGATACCGTTCCGTTGTTCAATGCGTCAGCGGAGACACCGAATGGAAACGCGAATCACGCTTCGCAGTCGAATATTGATACGGAACGCCTCATTAAACGCTATGGAGACGGATATCAGACGATTCTTAAGTTTATCAATGACGATGCAACACTTGCTGAGCCGATAACCCCGTCTCTGTCCTTCACGAAAGCTGAACTGCTTTACGCCTATTGGGGCGAGATGGCGATCACGCTGGACGACCTTCTCTGGCGACGTACGCGCATCGCTTGGACCCCGGGCCAAGGGCTTGACATTGCGCCCCAAATCGCACAATTCTTAAGTGAAAAAAACAATTGGGATCAAGCGAGAATCACGGCAGAGGTTGAGGCGTATCGCGAACACATCCGATGGCTGAATTTTTATCTCTAAGGTATGAAACTATGGAAGTTTACCGCTGGGAAGACCGGAAATTTGGCAAACTTGAGCCGCTGCGCTTTGGCGCAGAGCGCGACTTTGAGGACCTCCTTGAAAAGGATGCGACACTCATCCTTGGTGAACCTCTCTGTGTTATCAGTAGGCAACCACCACTGAGTACATCAAAGCAAAAAATTGACCTACTCGCACTTGACCGACAGGGCAATTCCGTGATTATTGAACTTAAGCGTGGAAAACCTTCGAGGACAGCGATCACGCAAATTTTAGAGTATGCTGCTGGGGTTTCACAACTCTCTTTCATAGAATTAGAGCAGCTCGCTTACCGATGGTGCCTACAGCACGGAAAAGAGTTCTCTACGCTCACTGCACTGCACAGCGAATTTTTTGGATATGAACCCGGTGATATCCGCAAATCAGCGTTCAACCAACGGCAGCGATTAGTGCTTATTTCGGAGGGCGTGGACACGCGTGTTTTAGAGGTCGCTGAATATCTACGGGCATTGGGACTCGATCTCACTTATATATCCTATTTTTCTTATCACGCGCCTGATGAAATTTTGGTCGCTACCGAGACAGTCTTAGGTGGAACAATCGTCAAGGAAGAAGAACGGAGTTATGGCAGTGCCACACAGCAATTTATGACGCTCGCGTCGTTTATTGAAACGCTACAGGTGAACGAGGAACTCCTACAAATCGCCAACGAATTTTTAGCGTACGTTGACACATGCGGGGCAACACTTCGACCGCGTATCGCGAAACTCCGGATGACCATCGGTGGATGTTGGTGGCTTGATACGTACCCTTCAAGAAGAGCCACCCATTTTAGGGTGGATGTCCACGGTGACTTTACACCGCTGCATATCGTTGAGTGCAGAGCCAACTTGCCGAACGTGACAGTCAAGAATTTCGGTATCTCTTTCAACATCTCAACCAAAGCACATCTGGACTATGCGATTGAGATTTTTGAACGTGTTCGGAACGCAATCCTTTTCTAATGGACATTGACACCTGAGTTGTAGCACATACGGTGCCAACTAAAAGTTTGCCCTACAAGTGAAACGTTTTATCAAACTCAGGTCTTGTAACAGTCGTCCTTTATGAATTTATCTCGACTTTACCAAAAAGTTGACGAACAAGAACACACAATTAAACCATTATATTAGGACTTACGCACTACCTCTTAAAGTCCCCCTGATAAGGGGGATTTAGGGGGTTAAAAACTAA
>JAPPDN010000710.1 GCA_028824575.1 Candidatus Poribacteria bacterium
AAAGCATAACATTTTGCCATGCATTTTTTTTAGGATTTTGCATCGTACGTCCTCTTGACCTCCTCCCATTCCGCTTTTGCCTCGTCTTTTTTTCCATCGGAAGGTTGTAGACTTTGTCCAATCAGAGACGAGTGTGAGTGCCAGTTTCCTTGAAAGATACTATGGTCACTGGTCATACCCTCTATAGAAATGAGCCGATAGAAATGTTCGGCTAAAAAAGGAGTCAAGGGTGCGAATCGTTGTAGCAGTCCAGTCGTTATCTCTGAAAGTATACTTTGCGCCGCATGTAGGGTTGTAGTAGGCCGAGACTCCATCGTGCGGCTATAAAAGCGAAGGTCGTCCTGACAAAAATCAGTTAACAGCGTCCACATTTCGTAGAAATTCTCGGCTTGATAAGCCTGTTGCACCTCTTGCAAAAGTTGCGCGGTAACAGTTATTGCCAGCGAATCAATTGGAAGTGTTTTGCCGGTAGCAGCGGTCTCCCCTGGTGCTTCAAGATCTGTATGCGTAGGTGTGCGGGCGAAATCGGTCTGAACTTCGCGTCCGTTAGCGGTGGTGAAAGATTGTTCATCTTTAGAGGCTTTCGGGGCTGCACCCTTTTGTTTCTTTTCGCTCGCTTTTCCGGAATCACGCAGAAACGGGTAGAGGTGTTCACTTATATCATCGAATAGTGCTTGGAGCTGCTGATATTGTCCGAGGTATCCTTCGGCAAGTTTTTCAAGTTGTTTGGAACTCACCTGTTTCGCTTCAATATTCGGTGCTATTGCGACGAGTCGGACCACATCGGCTGGATATTTATTAAGAAATGCGTCTTCAATCTGAATTTTTCCGCCAATTTTCGGTAGCGTCTTAAGCTTTAGTTGCTTAAAGGGTTGACTTTCTTTAATTGGGCGACTTCTACTAAGCGCAGCGGAGATGACGCTAATTTCGGCTAACCATTTTGTCCACTGAGAATCGCCAACACCTGTTTGTGGTACAAACATGACGCTGGTGTGCCCCCCGAGCGGTTTCTTGAAGTCAGAGTTGTCAATGATTTGAAGCAGATTAGCAAAGTGACTATCAATGAGGGTCGCCTCTTTGCGAAAATCGCTTGAATTACAGTTTAAACAGCGGGTATCAGTGGGCAAGAGTTCTTCAATGCTGAGTCCGAACCAGAATTCAAAGCTGCGCTGGATAGAATTGCGGATTGCATTGAGTGTATTTTTATCGGTAAGAGGTTCGTCACACTGGTCACAGAGCAGGATTGGGAGGGGCATCCCCCATTGCCGTTGTGTCGAAACTTGTAATTCTCCGAAATTAAGGACGATATCTCGGACCTTGCCAATACGTTTATCTTGGATATCGCCATAATTATCCCAATATTCTTGAGCATTGAGAAGTTGATTGGTGGCATCATTTTTGGAAATAGAGAACACCCATTTTGAACACGGTCGGAAAACGGCTAATTCGGTGCAGCGGGGACAGTGGGGTGCGTGTATTTCGTCGTTATGTGTTTTTAGGAGGACCCCGTATTTCTCCAATTGCGGGATAATAAATTTTTCTGCATCAAACAGATATAAACCACACAATTGCCCGGCTTCTTCAGTGAACCTTCCGGTTTCATCAAAAATAGGGGTCGCATTTATATCTTCTAACACCCGTGCTATATTGTAACTGGGTTGATGATGTGCTGGGTTTAGAGGGATAACACCGGATTTTAAGAGAGACGTTGACTCATCAGGCGTTTCTGTAATTAGCGTTTCAGGGATGGGCGTAATCTTCAACTCCTTCGATGGAAAGAGCGGGTGCGCCACAGTGTATTGCGCGAGTTCAGTGGCTTTAATTTCCTTAATAGGTTTCGGCTGAGGCTGCCCGTTTGTGAGATGTTTAGAAAAATATTCGAGCTGCGGTTCTGCAAAAAGGAGATATTCCTGTCCATGCTTAGTGAGGAGATAGGTAGCCTCCTCAGTAATCCCGATTTCGACGGTACCGGCTAGCTCCCAGAGATGTGGCATCCGGATGCAAAAGGAGACATCAATGCCAAATTCCTCCAACCCGAAATTGAAAGGGAACTTCACGTAGCCGTTCAAAGCGTGTGCAGATTTTTGTAGGAGATTGGTTTCATTGAGCGGTGCTGTGCACTTCGGACACCATGGACTGAGTTGTGGTAAATCGTGCAGATAATCGGAATCCCGTAGTCGGCTTATGAGAGCGATGAGTCGTGCTTCCTGTCGTGATTCAAGGGTTTTCTGAGAGGCATCCCAATCGGCGAAGATACCGAGTTGATAAAACTTCTGTTTTTGAACTTCTAATTCCTGCTTATGGCGTGCGCGGCATCGCTTGCGTAGGACAGAGAGTTTGATGGGAGATTTGGATTTTGCCTCTGCGATAATGCGTTCCTCAATCACAAGCGGATAGGTTTCCCATACGGGTACGTAGGTAACCTGGTGTCCTTGCATCAACGACGCTTTGAGGAAGACATCTTGGCAAATTTTCCTACAAAGCGTGTCAAATGTGAGTGCATGAATAGAAGTGGGGGTTTCGCGAAGGACATAGGTTTCGGTTTGAGAGGCGTGTTGCGGTTGTGTCGAACTTACATTTTGCGCGGTGCGCTGTGCAGTATTCGATTTTTTGTTTGCGAGTGGGAAAACATTGGTGTTTGCCCAAACATCCAAGACGGTTTTTTCGCGGCTCCTATCCGCCGACTGGAGTTTCTCTTCTTGCTTCGTGGTTTTACCCCGTTTACGTGTCGTGTTCTTTGCAGGGGAGTTTCGCTTTTTCATATCTTCGTATTTTCGTCTCTGAACCATTTGTCAGTTTGACAAGGTTATGTTTTTCGTGCGAGTTACCTCTCAGTTTTTTACCGGATCAAGTGGGTCGGTATATCCTGTCATTTATCACCAGAGCATCCGCGCCAGAATCTGTAGGAGAATAATGAGAATAAAAGGCGAAATGTCAATACCAAAGTTCCGAGACACGGGTTCAAGTAGGTTCCGAATCGGGCTTAAAATTGGATCGACGATGCGACTTGTAAACCAATAGATTTGCCTGATGACTGCATTTTGTGTGCCAAAAACAAACCAAGAAAGCAAGGCGTTTGCGAAAACTACTAATGAGTAAATTTCAAGCAATCGAGCGATGAACCGAGCGAGGTTGTGTATAGGCATAGTTTCTATTATTATAGGCTCCAATTATTATGCGTTACCGAGTTCTTTCGCTCGTTCTGTCGCAGCAAGAATGGCTTCTGTGAGTGTTGCGCGTAAGCCGCCGCATTCTAACGCGTGAAGTCCGGCGGCGGTTGTTCCGCCAGGTGTCGTAACACGATTTTTGAGTACCGCTGGATGTTCTTGTGTTTCGGCTAACATCGTAGCCGCGCCTAACACGGTATGGGTTGCGAGTTTTTGGGCATCTGCCCGAGCTATACCGACATGTACCGCTGCATCAGCGAGTGCTTCAATGAAGAGGGCGACATAAGCCGGTCCGCTGCCACTCACACCTGTAACAGCATCAAGGTGACGTTCATCCATAATTAGAGAGGTGCCGCAAGCGTTGAAAATTTCCTGTGAGATTTCAAGATGCGCCTCATTCACTGCAGTGCCAGCGGTTAGTACCGATATTGCAGCGCCGACTGCTGCCGAGATGTTTGGCATCACCCGAACAATAGGTGGTGCGGTATGAAAATAAGCCTCAAGTGTTGTGGTCGTAACACCCGCTGCGATGCTTATGAGCCACTGTGGTGCTGATAAGCTGTGCGCGATCTGTGGTAGAATACTTGGGACAGCTGCTGGTGGCACTGCACAGAAGATAACATCTGTTTTTTCTACCAAGTTAGCAATATTACCGGCATCGCTGGTGCCTTTTTCATGGCAGAGCTGCTGGACGAGGGTGCTATCAAGGTCGGTAACCCAAATGTGTTTTGCGGGGAATACGACATCAGCAATACTGCGAGCGACAATACCGCCCATCTTTCCAACGCCTATTACACCTAATCGAAGGTTTTTAATTATTCCTTGCGGTTCGCTCAGGTAGGTTTCGCTCATGATATGCCCTTCCGTAGAACTAAAAAAATACGCAGAAATACGCAGAAATACGCAGAAACACCCTATCAATACGCAGAAATACCCAAGCAAAAACACCCCAAGCAAATACCCCTATCAAGACACCAAGCAAAAACCCCTCCATTTGATTTCGGGATATGGTTTCGTTGGTATTTTACTAACGGCTGATAACTGACGGCTATTCCACTGTAGGCTCGAAGATCGCCCTACCGATCCGAACGAGATTTGCCCCTTCTTCTATAGCGACTTCAAAGTCATTTGTCATTCCCATAGAGAGGTATTGCATAGTAACTCCAGGGAATCCTTCAGCTTCTACCTTCTCAGCAAGGGACCTTAGTAAAGCAAAAGCAGGACGGTTTGCGTCCGGTGAAGGACTCAACTGTCCCATTGTCATTAAACCGATAATATTTGCTGTCGGATATGCCTGCGCGTCCGCCATAAACGCCAGCAAATCCTCCGAGTTTAAGCCGTATTTACTTGTCTCGCGAGTCGTGTTTACCTGAATGAGAACCTTCATTCGTCGTGCTTGCGCTTCGGATCGGCGCGCTATCTCTGCTAAAAGCCGTAAACTGTCAACCGAATGAATCAAGGAAAACATATCAAGCGCTGCTTTAACCTTATTCCTTTGTAGATGCCCAACCAAATGCCATTGGCATGTTTTATCAGCAGTTCCGGAACGGGCAGGATCTACAACAGGATTGACTGCTGCGTACTTTTGTTGCGCTTCTTGAACTCGGTTTTCACCGATGTTTGTAACACCTGCTGCGAGTGCGGCGTGTATCTCTGGAACTGAACGTCCTTTTGTAACAGCAACAAGTTCAATTGAATCCGGTGTGCGGTTACTCCGTTCTGCTGCGCGGGCGATACGTTCGTTGATGCTGAAGAGATTACTGGCAACGGAATTCAATTTTTCGATTCCAAAATTGGTTCAATGAATTAAAAAGGCTCTTCAGACTTCGGGATCGTCTACTGATTGCGTATCTGGATTTAAGGACTTGTTTGTTGTATGAAAGAGAATACCAATAACAGCGACTAAGACAGCGACACTCATAATACCGATACCGACCGTTATTGTATATGTTGCCTCTGTATAAATCTGTGTGACCTGGACCGCGGTCTTGCTTTCCGCCAAAACCCCCTGATACTTGTTAGGATGGGTCCCACCGCGTACGATAAAAATCAACCCAATAAACCCTATAACACTTGACAACGTTACAAAAAGCGCTCGCATTTGCGATTCCTTGGGTATCTACCAAATTGTCGTCTAACAACAAACTTAAGAAATTATTGGACCGAACAAGCTGGAGCATATAGGGAAAATAACGCTACAAATTGTCGTGAGGTT
>JAPPDN010000403.1 GCA_028824575.1 Candidatus Poribacteria bacterium
CAATCTCTTGTTTCACTTCTGATTTGATCGTATCAAGTGCCACCTCCGCGATTTCTCGCATGCGGGTGACAAGCGTTTTTTCGTTACTCTCTTTATTGTCGGTGGAATCGTTATCTGAAGCCTCTTCCACTTCCGCCTCTATGTGTATCTCTTTAACTTCAGCCATTATGACTTCCCTTTATCTATTTGAAAATGCGCGCTTAGGGAGCACGCGTTACTAAAACTATGTTTTAACCGTGAACAGCGTTAGCGAAATCTTTCATCAATTCAAAGGAACCATTTTCTTCAAGCACATTGCCAGTGACGATGAAATCAGCACCGGCATCTACTTTTTCTGCGGCGATTTTCGGTGTGCGGATACCGCCACCAACGATTACTGGAATGCTAATTTGGTTTTTCACCGCGGAGATCATCTCGTCTGGAACAGCATGTGCTGCGCCGCTGCCAGCCTCTAAATAGACCATCTGCATGCCGAGGTATTCTGCAGCTAATGCATGCGGTCCGGCGATATCTGGTTTATCACGCGGAATAGGGGCTGTCCCGCTCATAAATTCAACAGTGGTTCTGTTGCCACTCTCAATAAGCATATAGCCGGTAGGGATAGGTTTAAGGGCATAGCGCTGTATCCAGGGTGCTGCCTTAACCTGTTCGCCGATGAGATAGTTCGGGTTGCGTCCACTGATCAGGCTGATATAGAGAATAGCGTCTGCATGCGGCGTAAGGTGCATTGAATCACCGGGGAAAAGCACAATAGGGAGTTCTGTCTCCTGCTTGAGGGCTTTCGCGATTGGATGCAAATCGTTTGTTAAAAAACTGCCGCCTAACAAAATCGCATCTGCGCCAGCCATCTCAATCTCCCGCGCGAGTTTAGCGCATTTAGCGACCTCACACTGCTCCGGATCGATTAAAACAAAATAGCCAGCGTTATGCTTTTTCAGCACCTCATTAAAGTAGTCGAGAACCGAATTTGATCTCAAATGCGATGTGTCCTTTTCATTTAATCGTTAAATTTTGGCTTGCAAACTGGCACTTTTTTAAGGGTTTGCGCGCAGCCGACTCTTTTAGAATTGTACCATATTTTCGGCGATTTGTCAAATGCGACCCTGTCGTGCCAACTCATAAAGAAGCACGCCTGCTGCGACCCCTACATTGAGTGATGATTGTCCAGATGCCATCGGAATACGGACGAGTTCTGTGCAAGATGCGCGCGTTTCTATAGACAACCCTGTATTTTCATTGCCAACAACGATAGCAGTAGGCAGTGAGAACTTCATGGCGTACAGATCTTTCTCAGCATTGGATGTTCCACCTAACACACTCCAACCTGATAGATGTAGTGTCTCAATCGCGGCACCGGTATCTGTAGCATAGTACAACGGTAAACGTCCAACCGCGCCCCGTGCCGCGCGTACACAGTTTCTATGGAACGGACTTGCCCCTATACTACTCAGCAAGACAGCAGACACTCCGACTGCATCTGCTGTCCGTAATGTCATACCTAAATTGTCTGGGTTCGCGATGTTCTCCGCAATGAGCATTGTGCATCCCGGACTAAAGTGGAAATTAGATTTATCTGACTCTGACAAAAAGTCCCGAAAGTTAAAGTATACCGATGCGATAACTGGTGGCACCGGACGGGTTGTAGTGAGTGAACCCATCACACCATCGTTAACTTGATAACAGGAAATATTATCGGCAGATGCGCTCTTTAAAAGGCTTTGTCCTTCCGATGCCTCAAGTAGGGCAGTCGTATAAAGGATCTTCTCGATAGGCAAGCCGTCTTTAACTGCTCGTTCTACCATCAGGTCCCCTTCAACAACAAATTGTGAAGACTCAAGTTTCCCTTTCAAGGTGGCTAATTTACGCATATCCGCAGCAACTGCATCTTTACGTTTAGAGATCGTCCGGTGTTCTACGACTGCACCACTACCTCGTTTAACACCTCGATAAAATCTGCCATCATCCGTATGAACAAACTCACCTTCTAAGACATCGCGTATTCCGTTGTTCATCCACTTTTCTGTTGGCTGGAACATTCCAGTGTATCGTCTTGGAAAAGCCAAGAGTAGTTCTCTCAAACCGCGTTCGGTTGTAGCAGTGAGGTAGACCCGATAATCAGCATCAAAGACATCCTCTGGGGTCATCAGTAAAACGCCATCAAGTTTCTGCCAACCTGCGGTGAGTATCTGATACGGACGATGCCATTCACCCGTCTTAGAAAAGGTGTGGTACGCCTGTTTAAAGCGAGAGACTCCGTCAGCATCCGGATTTTCTTTTTCTAAGAAAGCGATGATTTTATCGTAGTTTATCATAAAAACGTTCCGAAGTAGATTGCGCCGAGTCCGATAAATATATCCCACTTCATCCAGCGTTGGATGGCGGCACAACTTTCTTTGGAAGCATCACGCAATAAGCGAATTGCCAACCCGATAAGGACTAAATCGACTCCGAGTACAACTACCAGCAGATAATGCCAAGAGTACGCTCCAAATAGATAAGGGATCGGACTAAATAGAATAACCAACACCATGAAACCGATAGCAGTCTTTACAGCGAGTTTCGGGTTGAGAATCGCGAGTGTTTTCACACTATTTTGCAAGTCGCCTTCTGTATCTTCAAGGTCTTTGACGATTTCCCGCGCCGTTGTGAACAGGAAGGCAAAGATTGCTGGAATCAGTGTCCCTTGCACCGAATCTATCGCGACACCACCAGAGATAAAGGTTAAGCAGGTTAAACCGCTGACGACTAAATTACCAACAAACGGTATACGTTTCAGCCAGATCGCGTAACTCGCGAGTGCGACGAATACGAGAATAGCAATCGCTGTTGCGTTTGTATTAATAAGCGTTCCCAAATAGATGCCGATGATAACAAGGATAATAGCGAAAATCAGTGCATCTACGCGCCGAATGCGTCCAGAAGGTAGTGGTCGCTGTGGACGATTAATTTGGTCAATCTTATAATCGCAATAATCGTTTATGGCGTTTCCAGCAGAAAGCATGACGAATGCAGCGATAGAGACCAACCAAAGCCGGATGTCAACAAGATTTTCGATCGTGCCTTGGCTGGCGAACATCCCCCCAAGCCATGCCGAGATAAAAGCGATAATTCCGTTAAGAGGACGCGCCAGTTCAAGATACGCGAACAGCGTTTTCATTTCTCAGACCCTTGATCGCCAGTGAGCGAGTGTATTTATGGAAATGGGCTTTCCTCCCTACCTGAAGACAGGGATAGCTAACCCGAAGATTAGATGAAAAAGGAACACTCCGCGAACCGAGAGCATTCTCACATCAATTTGGCAATGGGTATCTGTTTTAGGTGGTAGGGGCGTACAGAGTAGACAAACCCAAGTGTCCCTGACAGCAGGATATGGGTGAGGTACGCGGCGTATTTTGAAAAGATGAGCAGGCTTCATAGATCAAAAATGGTGCTACGATGCGTCCTCCAATTCTTGAATCTTTGCTTCGAGTTCTTCTACCCGTTTCTGGAGTTTTGTGAATTCAGGGAGCAGGTCTGGCAGTTTTCGAGTTGCGGCGTGAATTCGTAATTCCTGTTTATGGGGCCGCGCTGGAAATCCAGAGAGATGGCTTCCGGCAGGCATATCTTTTGTAACTGCGGATTTCGCGTAAACGACGCTATCGTCACCGAGCGTCAGATGCCCTGCAGCACCGCCGTGTCCGGCGATATTGACTCGGTCACCGAGCGTGGTACTCCCCGCAATGCCAACTTGCGCGGCGAGACAGCAGTCTTCTCCGATCACAACGTTGTGCGCGATTTGGACAAGATTATCTAACTTTGTGCCACGTTTGATGAGCGTTTCAGAAAGCGTCGCTCTATCAATGGTAGTATTGGCACCAATTTCAACATCATCTTCAATAACGACAGTACCAATCTGCGGAATTTTGTGATGTCGGTTGCTGACTGGTGCGAACCCAAAACCGTCACTCCCGATAACAGCACCACAATGGCTAATCAGGCGATAGCCGATCGTCACCTCTTCTCGAATATTAACGTGCGGATAGATAAGCCCATCAGCCCCAATTTTAGTGCCTTCACCGATATAGACGAACGGTTGAATGACGGTGTCATCGCCGATCTCAACATTGTCAGCAATGTAAGTAAACGCTTGAATTGAGACGCGCTCACCGAGTTTGACGTTCTCACCTAAAATTGCTGTCTCATCAACCCCTGGCAGTACGCGAGGGTTTTTGTCCCATGAGAACATTTCCAAAACTTTAACGAAAGCCCAGTAAGGATTATCTACCCGGATCGTCGGCTTTCCGTTGCCGGATACACCGTGCCCAATAATGATAGCAGCGGCTTGGGTTGTCGCTATAGCGGCGAGATACTTCGGATTGGCAACAAAAGTAATCTGAGTCGGAAGTGCCTCTTTGATTCCAGAAACTCCTGTAATTTCAATCTCACCATCGCCAGAGAGATCTCCATTGAGGTGTTCACAAATTTCTTTGAGTTTCATAGGTACCTACCCTAATCCTTTCTCCGTGAATTTGATTTGTTTTACAATCAACTACGGAGTTGAGGCTATGCGTGGAACGTTATTCAGGATTTTCGCCATTTTCGGCGTTTTCATTCATCAAGTCGGTTAACCGCTTTGTTAAATCGTATTCGCCTTTCACATAAAGCGTGATGAGCCGTTTTTCGAGAATGATGTCATAGTTTTCGTCTTTACCAACTTTGATAATCAGGTCTTCAAGACCTTTATAAATCGGTTCCAGTAATTCTTTTTCTTTTTCAATCAATGCCTGCTGACCGATCTCAAGTTCACGCTGATGTTCCTGCTGTTTTTGGAGGATCTCCCTGTTCAAATCTGCAGTCTGTGCCTCTTCCACGAAAAGCTCAGTTTTTGCTTTTTTCTCTTGTAGGGTACGGGCTTCGTCTGCTATTCCCTGCAATTTTTTCTGCAGCTTTTCACCAGCTGCTCTGAGCGTCTCAGTTGCCTTTGTTGCTGCCTCCGATCCTTTTAGGACCTCTTCTGTGTTCACGACCCCAATTTTGAAGGCTTCCTGTCCGATGCTTCCAGAACCAAAGCAGAAAGCGACTATAGAGATAATTAATATAGTTAGGCGTGCTTTACAAGCACCCAACCGAAATGACTTCATAATGTAAGATCCCTTCCTTTGAGAAAGAAATTAGTAGGCTTATCTCCTTAAGTTCTGGCATTTGCTGCCAACCATTTAAGTTTATAAGCTTGCCTATAAGTACCCCACTCTCGTTAGCGAGGCGTTTAAAGAGATAGTGTATCTATCCGAAATTTTTCTATTCTGATCAATATTACTCCTAAAACTATTTAGAACCCGGGCCCGACCGTGAAATGGAATTTGCATGCCGGTTCACCGCTAAGTCGATCTAAAC